>NZ_JAQJCJ010000011.1:0-227911 GCF_030182485.1 Rhizobium atlanticum | reverse complement strand
ACTATCGCTGATCCGGTTGTTCGACGGCCGGCCGATGGCTTTGTGACGGATCGACGCCGCACCGGTCGTTCTGATGCGATCCAACAGCCGCCGCACCTGGCGCTCGCTCAGGTCAAGCACATGCACCGCCGACGCCAACGTCATGCGTCCGTCGACAACCCTCGACAAAACCTCGATCCGCTGCAGGTCTCGCTCGCTCATCGCAATCAGTCCCATTCGCAATCTCCCACGTCATCAAACGCGGGCAGAGTGACATTCCAACTTTGCAGAAACAGGACACTTTAACTTTGCGGCTACAATAATAGATTGCATAATCAGCATTATGGAACAAAAGATTTCGCCAGCCGCGCCAAAGCCTTGCCTGATGGTTTTGGGAGATGGTGGGGCTGACGCGCCTCGCCATCTCCCTGCGACGTCCAAGCATCAGGAGCCGAGCAAGGCGGTGATCTCGGCGCGAGAAGGCATGGCGGGAGCCGTGCCCGGCCGTGTTACCGCAATTGCGGCGGTCGCGCAGCCGAAACGGACGGCCTGGATTGGCGCCTGGCCTTCCGAAATCGCCGTCGCGAACCCGCCAAGGAAGGCGTCGCCGGCCCCGGTTGTGTCGATGACATTTCCCGCCGAAAAGGCGGGCACGAATTCGCTCTGCCCGGCGGTGTGATAGAACGCGCCGCGGGCGCCGAGCGTGATGACCGCTGCTTTCGCACCCCGATCGACCAGGGTGCGTGCCGCTGCACGTGCCTGCTCATCGGTTTCGATCGCATGGCCCACCAATTCCGCTGCTTCAACTTCGTTCGGAACGATGAAATCGCACAGGCCATAGATGCTGTCCGGGATGGCGCTGGCCGGCGCCGGGTTGAAGATCGTTGTGGCCCCTGCCCCCTTGGCGATTGACAGGCCGTGCAAGGCCGCTTCCAGCGGTTGTTCGAGTTGTGTCATGAAAATAGCGGCGTTTTCGATCGCCGCCCGGTTCACCTCGACATCTTCGATGCCGATCAGCCCCGCGGCGCCCGGCACCACGATGATGGCGTTGTCGCCGCTTATCTCGTCGACGAAGATGAAGGCAGCGCCCGTTGAAACCCCTTCCATCTTCATCACATTGGCTGTCACACCCGCTTCGGCATAGGCCGCCAGCGCCATCGCGCCGAACGCATCGTTGCCAACCCGGGAAATGAAGGTCACCTTGCCGCCGGCCTTTGCCGCGGCGATCGCCTGGTTGGAACCCTTGCCTCCCGGCCCGAGGGTGAAACCAGACCCCATCAGCGTCTCGGCGATATGGGGCAGGCGTTTTGCCTTATATGCTGTGTCGGCAGCAAAAATTCCCAGGATGACGATCCCGCTTTTCTCGTTCATCGCACCGCCTCTTCCGCTGGAATGACGCCCTTGGTCAAAAGGAAGCATCCATAGAACCGCAATTCCCCGGTTGCGATTACGCAATAGGCCTTTTTGGCGATTTCGTAGAACGCCATGCGTTCGATGGGATACATCGGCGACGGCTTGCCTTCGGCGCGGTCGACGATCGCCTGTACTTCCTGTTGAATCGGCGGAATTTCATCCGGTTTGCCGATCACTTCCATGCGGCCGACCGAAGGCTGGATCGGCGTGTCCAAAGGCAAGACCGAAAGGACCGCGTCGATCGCCTGCGGTGCGGGAATATTTTCCATGGTCAGCAGTCTACCCAGGCGCGTCTGACGGGCGATCGAATCCGATGGAAAATTCATGTCGGAGATGACGAGATAATCGCCATGTCCCATGTTGCAAAGCGCTTGAAGAATGTCGCCGTTGAGTTCGGCCCGAATTCCCTTGAGCATTGATCTTCCATCCTTTCTCTGGCCGGAGCCCCGGCCGTGCTTCAATTTCTGTGTCCGGCGATATCCGCCTTGGAGTGCCCTGCGCGCTGTTCCGGACGCTTAGGATCTACGCATCGGGCTTTCCGACAACCGATTCCGATTTTCGGGCCGCTGCGCCAGGTTGCGGGCACGGGCCGCTCGAACCGCGCACGATCAGCGATCCGTCCACCATTTCGTCGCCCTTGCCCGGCGGTTCTTCGAGGAGAAGGCTGACCGCGCGCCGCGCCAACATGTCGGCCGGCTGGCGAATGGTTGTCAGCCGCGGCACCACCAGATTGGCAAGCGAGATGTCGTCGAACCCTGTGACGGAAAGTTTTCGCGGCACGTCGATCTTGAGGTCGCGGGCAGCGCGTAAAGCGCCGATCGCCTGCTGGTCGCTGGCGGCCGCAATCGCCGTTGGCCGGTTCTGCGGCGGGCGTGAAAGCAGCTCGCGGGCGATTCTTTCACCGGATTCGTAGTCGAACCTGCCATGGGCAATTTCCAGTTCGGCAGGCTCGCCGGTTTTGCCGAAGCCCTCCATGCGGCTGACAAAGGCCTCTTTGCGCATGCGCCCTGCTTCAGTGTCGGTCGGCCCGGTAATATAGGCGATGCGCCGGTGCCCTAGCCCATAGAGATGATCGGCAATCAGCGTGGCCGCCTGCGCATGGTTGGTCGACACCAGGGGAAAGGTGCCGAAGCGCCGGTCCAGCGATATGACCGGCACCGAGGCTGGCAGATCGAGACCTGAACCGTCGCTCGAAGCCACCACGATGATGCCGCGCACCGATCGGTCGAGAAAAGCCGAAACATGGCTCTGCTCCGCCTCGCTGTCGTTATGCGAGCTTGCCAGCATCAGGCTGTGACCGCATTCGAGCGCCGCGCGCTCGACGCTTGCCGCAAGCTGCGCAAAAAAAGGGTTGGTGATGTCGGGAACGACGAGGCCGATCACGTCGGTTCTGCTGGTGCGCAAGGCTCGTGCAGTCACGTTCGGCCGGTAACCGAGCGCCGAAATGGCGTCGTTGACCCTTTCACGGAGCATGGGTTTGACCGCGGCTTCGCCCGACAGAACACGCGAAACTGTGCCCACGGAGACGCCCGCATATTCGGCGACATCCTTGACTGTGGGCATCTTTGCCATGTTCAAACGTCCCGCGGCTATTTTACCGCTCCTGCGGTCATCCCGGCGATAATGTGCTTTTCCAACACGACGCCGACGATGACCAGCGGAAGGATACCGGCGGTGGAAAGGGCGGCCATCGACCACCAGTTGATGCCCTGGCTGCCTGTCTGGCTGGCAATCATCACCGGCAGCGTGTTCGTATTGGTGGAAGTCAGCAATGCGGCGAAGAAATATTCATTCCAGCACAGGATCAGCGCCAAAAGGAAGGCGGCAACCATGCCCGGCAGAACGAGCGGCACGATGATGCGGGCAAACGCTCCCCAGACCGACAGGCCGTCGACCAGCGCGGCTTCCTCGAGCTCGACCGGTATGGTGGCGAACTGGTCGCGCATGATCCAGACGACGATCGGCAGAACCATCAGCGTATAAACGGCGATCATGCCGGCATAGGTGTCGAGCAGCGCCAGTTCCTTGTAGAGAACCAGGAATGGCAGGGCGAGGACGACAGGCGGCATAATCAGCTGTGACAGGAAGAAGAAGGAAATGTCGGAATTGCGCATATGGCCGAATTTGTAGGAGAAGCGGCTGAGGCCGTAGGCGGCGAGCGACCCGAGCACGACCGCAAGTGCGGATGCCGTGACGGAGATGATGACGCTGTTCCAGAGCCTGCGCATGAACTCGTCACGCACGGTCGAGATCTGGGGAATCGTATCGGGAGAGAGGCCGAGCGAGCGCCAGCCGAGCCAGTTGGGCGCGAAATTGAACCAGGGGATCAGATTGCCCCGCATGACATCTGCGGCTGTCTTGAACGAGGTTGAAACCGTCCAAAACAGCGGGAAGACGCAGACACAGGCCCAAATGACGAGCAGGCCGTAAATGGCCAAACGCATGGCCCACCAGCGAATGCGTTGGCCCCGTCCATATTTTTCGAAATCGATGCGAACCATCAAAGCCTTCCTGTCATCCGCTTGACGATGCGGTCGGAGATCTTCATCAGCCCCGTCATGCCGAGGACGATGATCACCAGATAGACGAGCGCGAGCAGGGTTCCGTATCCGACATTCGAACGGTCTCGGTATTCGCGGTAGATGAAACTGGTGACGGAATCCGTCGCTCCGCCGGGCCCTCCCGATGTCACCGTGATGATGATATCGGCGAGCTTGAGCTTGAAGATGATGCGGATCATCACTGCCGTGACCGACACCGGCAGCATCAGCGGGAAAATCACCTGCCAGAAGCGCTGCCATTTGGTGGCGCCGTCGACTTCGGCTGCCTCCAGCACCTCCCTCGACAAGGCCTGCAATCCGGCGAGCAGCATGATCATCATGAAGGGAATGAAGGTCCAGGCGTCCATGATCATGATCGAAAGCCGCGCCGTCAGCGGATCGCCGAAAAAGGAGGGGTTTTCCCAGCCGAGCCAGCGGGCCATGCGCGCGATCGGGCCGAAACGGGTTTCCAGCATCGACTTGCCCACCATCCAGCTCACCGCGACCGGCGACAACATCAAGGGCACGAGGAAAGTAACCCGCCAGAACTTCCGGGCAATGATTTCCTGGTTGAGGAGCAGCGCCAGGCCGAAGGCGATCGCATATTCAACAGCAATCGCAAGGCAATAAAGGATCATGTTGAGCAAGGCATTGGCATAGAACGGATCGGCGATCATGCGGCGCACATTATCAAGCCCGTTGAAGCGCCGCCCGGCCGAAGAGGCGAGATTCCAGTCGGAGAAGCCGATCCAGAGCGCAAAGAGCAGCGGGAAGACTACCATCGATACGACGAAAAGTGCGGCCGGCAGAACAAAGAGCGCCTTCTTGCCGGCCTCGCCATATATGACGACGCGGGTGACGCAGAGAACCGCGGCCCAGATGAAATAGGCGTAGAGAACCGGCCGCCAGTTGGCAAAGCCCCAATCGGTCCAGCCAAGTTCGTGGACAGCCTGCAATACAAAGGATGCGATGAACCATGTGGCGCTCAGCCCCAGAACCGCGCGGCCCCAGAAACGGCGGCTCGCGGAAATGGAGCCGGCTTCGACCGTGTGGAGCAGGTCGCCTTCGACTGTCGACATTGATATTCCTCGCCCGGACAGGATGGGCGCCGGCGGAGCCTTTTCAGTCCGCCAGCGCGTTTATGCCAATCGATCAGAGCCCGAGGCTCGCCCGATAGAGTTTCAGCTGGCTATCACGGCCGATCTGGTCGGTGATCTTTTCCCAGGCGGCGGCAATTGCATCCGCGGTTTCCTGTGCCGACTTGTATTGTCCGGCAAAGCCCTTCGCCAATTCGTCCTCCGCAACGGAGTAGTATTGGAAGATGCCGGGGATGCGCGGTTCGATCGCAGCGTTCGGATGGTTGTAGCTGTCGGCGTTCGAACCCAGATAATCCTCGATGTAGGCGCGATCGTAACCTGCCTTTTCCCATTCGTCGTAGTTGAAGTGGGACTGACGATAGGGCTGGAAGCCGGACGGATAGGCCGACGTCCAAAGGGACAGATCCTTGCCGCCGAGATGGGCGGCAGCAGACCAGGCCGCCTTGCGTTTTTTCTCGTCACTGGAGACTCGCTTGGTGACGTAGATGCCCCAGCCGAGGTAGGCCATGTTGGGCGCTTCGTTATACTTGTCTTCCCATTGGCCGGACTTGCGGTTGTAGACGCGGTTGGAGCCGCGGTTGATGCCGAAGCCCACCACGTCGCCGACGACCGACGTATCCGAGGTGCGCGCGCTGGAGCCGACGTCGCCCCACCACATCAGCATGGCGCCGGTGCCTGCCAGGAACTGCGAGAAGGCTGTGGTGCCGGGGTCCGCATTGATCTGGTCGGCAGGATAGGCCTTGGCCGCGATCAGATCCAGCACATCCTGGATCGCCTGGACCCAGGCGGGGTTGTTGACCAGCGGCTTCATATTTTCGGGATCGAACAGCCAAGCCGGATCGCCCGGATATTTGGCATAGGCCGTCGCCCGGTTCTCGATGAAATAGAAGCCGAAGCCGCCCCAGCCCTTGAGCGGGTCGAGATAGCCGTAGGCCGGCTGGCTGGTCAAGGGATCGGTCTTGCCGATCAGCGCCTTGGACGCTGCGTTGACGTCCTGCCAGGTCTTCGGCGGCTCGGCCATGCCGCTGATCGAGCCTTCGCCGAAGTAGTCCTTGCGATAGGCGAAGGTGTGGCAGTCGCCATCGATCGTGACGCGATAGGTCTTGCCGTCCCAGGTGCCGACCGGCGGCTTCAGGTAGCTCACCAGGTCGTCGGCTTCGACCTGCTTTGCAGCCCAATCAGGCATCTCGTCGAGAAGCCCGCGTCCGGCGGTATCGCCTTCGAAAGGCGCACCCATTTCAAGGATGTCGAAATCGACAGTGCCGGTTGCGATCGACTGCTGAAGGCGGGCGTTGTAATCGGCCTGAGCAAGGTCGATCCAGTTGATCTTGGCGCCGGTATAGGCTTCCCAAGGCTTCAGGAAGCCGCGGAACAGGAAGTTGTGCAGATTCTGGTTGTTGAGCCCCATGAAGGTCAGCTCGACGCCGGCGAATTCGCCCTGCTTGACATTGGCCTTGGTCGGGCCGAGGCAGAGCTCGCCGACCTTCTGCCAGTCCGCGTCCGTCGGCGAACCCTTGCCGACGCCCGGGATCTGCAGGATCTGCGCGCGTAGGTCATCGGCGGCGAATGCGGTACCGGCAATTCCGCCCATCGCGCCGGACAGCCCGAGCAGAGCCGCCGCACTTGCCGTTCCGCGTAAAACGTCGCGGCGGCTTGCCTGACGGCGCATCAGTGCATCGTAAATTTCGACTTTCATGTCTTTCTCCTCCACGTTTGGTGCGCTGCCGCCAGCCATGTTCCGGATGGCCCGAATTTGGGACTGGTCTCGTGCAGAACTATCTGGTAAACAAGAAAATGAAACGTTTCATAATTCTTGTTTGAAACCGCTCCTCTCGGTCTCATCATTGAGCATTAGACGGGAAGCGGAAAAAGTCAATAAAAAATGAAACGTTTCATGGAGGAGGTTTTGAAGGTATTTCGGGTCGTGGCAGAGCGCGTTTTCGTTGTGCCTCATACGCTGGATACTGTCGAGAGATTCATCCCCTGGAATGTGTGCCTGGGGTGACCGGAAAGCGAGTGGGAGGCATATGGCTGAGGTCAATATTTCAGAGGCGCGGAAGGCATACGGCGCCTTAAACATCCTGCATGGGGTCAATATAGACATTCGCGACGGCGAGTTCGTGGTGCTCGTCGGCCCATCCGGCTGCGGCAAGTCGACCTTGCTGCGCATGGTCGCAGGGCTCGAGAGCATTACCGGCGGCACCATCTCGATCGGCGGAAAGATCGTCAACAATCTGCCGCCAAAGGACCGCGATATTGCGATGGTCTTCCAGAGCTATGCCCTCTATCCGCACAAGACCGTTGCCGAGAACATGGTCTTCGCGCTGCGCCTCCAGAAGCAGCCGGCCGATCTCATCAAGCAGCGCCTGCAGGCGGCGGCCGAAACACTCGACCTCGTGCCCTATCTCGACCGCTATCCGCGCCAGCTTTCGGGCGGCCAGCGGCAGCGCGTGGCGATGGGACGAGCCATTGTCCGATCGCCGCAGGTCTTCCTCTTCGACGAGCCACTGTCGAATCTCGACGCCAAGCTGCGCGTGCAGATGCGCAAGGAGATCAAGGAACTCCACCAAAGACTGAGAACCACGACGATCTACGTCACCCATGACCAAGTCGAAGCGATGACCATGGCGGACAAGATCGTGGTCATGCAGGGCGGCAAGATCGAACAGACGGGAACGCCGCTGGAACTCTACGACCGTCCGCGCAATACCTTCGTGGCCACCTTCATCGGCTCGCCGTCGATGAACCTGCTGAAAGGTCATTACAAGGCCGATGGAGCCGTCTTCGTCACGGAGACAGGCGATGAGATCGCGCTCGGTTTTACCCCGGAGGCGTCCGATGGCCAGGCCGTGCGTCTGGGCGTGCGGCCCGAACACCTGTCGCTCGCTCCGAGCGGCCTGAAGACGACCGTCAACGTCACCGAGCCCACCGGCCACGAGACGATGGTATTTCTGCGCTACGGATCCGGCGAGCTTGTCGCCGTGCTGTCCGAACGTCACGATTTCGAGCCGGGGCAGGCCGTAACGATCGCTGCCCGGCCGGGCAAGCTTCATCTGTTCGATGCGGAATCCGGTAAGACGCTGCGACGGGTTTGAGGAGCCGTCTCCCGATCAATGCAGCATTCCTCGGGGCTAAATACGAAAAGGCTGGCCGCCATGGCAGTCGATTCCTTGACCTCGTCAATGCGTGACCGATTTTCACCCTGTGGGCTGCTTGTTCGCTGACAGCAGCAGTCGCGGAGGGCATGCCGGAGAGCAACGGAACTCTATGGGCTTGGAGGCGATCAATGCTTTCGACAGACCGAGATTTGAAGCGGGGCGGCGAGCGGTTTCCCATTCCTTCGCAGGGTGAAGTCGAAGGCAGGCTTCTGATGTTTGAAGTGATTGCCGTCACCTGCCTGCAGGAGCTTCTCGCCAAGACGGAGTCGCGCCTGGTTTCCAAGCTTCGCCGGAGACTTATCCATAATCTGAAGGCGAGGTGTGCCCCATTGAAGTTATGCACGGATGACGAAAAAGCTGCAGAGGAATTCGCACTCCAACTTTTGAGCGCAGCTCTGGAAGAAGCCGAAGACGAAAGGCGAGCCGACTAGGCCGCGATCACCCCGGCAAGCGGGTCGCCTGCACGCCTTCACCATCCACCAAGGGTCGGCGGCAGAATTCGGATGCGCCCGTCGCGTTCGACGCCGCGGCGATCGAATTTCACGCAGGCGATCTCGCTGAATACACCGTATTCCCGAAGCCGGCTTTCGTCGCAGCGCGGCGGCGCGGCAGCCTCAGCTTCTCAGCCAAGGCCGCTCAAGAACTCCTCGGTCTCCATGAGTTCGAGCTGCACGGAAAAGCGGTCGTGGAGAAGTTCCAGCGAAGCGTCATAAGTATCGTCGGCGCTGCTGCAGACGGCATCCTTCAGTAGGATGACGCGATAGCCGAGATCGATGGCGCCGAGCGTCGCGGCAAGCACGCAGACGTCCGTTTCCCCACCGGTAATCACAAGGGTGTTGACCCGTTCCGATTGAAGAATCGTGTGAAGGCGACCGTCGATCCAGGGGGAATAGGTGCGTTTGTCGAAACATCTTGCCGGCGGAACATGCGAGGCGAGCGACGAAGTCAGCTCGACGAGGCCATGCGGAAGATGCTCACCTGTCATCATCCACCATTTCCGGTAATAATCGCGCCATTTTCCCGGCATCGCATCCGCATGCTGAGGCGGCATGAAACGGGTGAAGATCGTTCGGGACGGATAGCGGCCGGCGAGCTCCTCGACCTGAGGGGAGATCCGGGCCATCCATGGAACGTGCCACGGCGTGTCTTCGGCAAACATCCGCTGCATGTCGACGCAAAGGTGCCGCCACTCGCCGATCTCGCCCATCACATCCTCCATTCGTCTTGGGGCGTCAACCGCTGCCCGGGGCGAAAGTTCCTGATGCCGAAAGATCAAAGGGCGCTAGGCAATGGCTCCCGGAGCGATCGTCCGTGATGCGGGGCTGCTTTCGGATTTGCCGAAGCAGTCGAGTTCGCGAAGCGGAACCGGTTTGGAGAAGAAGTAGCCCTGGAGGTCGGTGCAGCCGAGGGCGGCCAGAAAGTCCCTTTGATATTCGGTTTCGACCCCTTCGGCCGTCGTCGAAATGCCGAGGTTGCGGCTGAGAGTGACGATGGCGCCGATGATGGCAGCGCCGTTGGCTTTTGCGCCCAGCTGAGAGACGAAGGAACGATCGATCTTGATGCGGTCTATGTCGAAGCGGACCAGGTGGCTGAGGCACGAAAAGCCGGTTCCAAAATCATCCAGCGAAATCTGAACTCCACGGCCACGCAGCGATTTTAGTACCGAATAGACATCCGAGCTATCCTCGATCAGCGAGGACTCGGTGAGTTCGAGCTCCAGGCGCGACGGCGGCAAGCCGGTCTCTTCGAGCACGGCGAAGACCTCCTCGGCGAAGTTGGGCCTTCTCAGCTGGGAGGGAGACACATTCACGGCCACAAAGGTGTCTTTCGGCCAGCTGCTGGCAGCCCTGCAGGCTTCGCGCAGCACCCAGAAACCGAGAGCGTCGATGAGGCCGCCTTCCTCGGCCGCCGGGATGAAGCTGGCAGGCGTCAACAGTCCGCGCTGGCTGTGGCGCCAGCGCACGAGAGCCTCCGCGCCTGACGCCGAGTATCCGCCCTCGGCGCGATGCACTGTCTGATAGTAGACCTCAAGCGATCCGAAGTCCGGTCTGTTGCCGATCGGACCGGGTTGTGGAGCGACGGCCGAGAAGGCCGTGCTCTTTGCCAGAACATCCCGCAATTCGTTCTTGAGGACGTCGCGTGCATTCCTGCCTCCGTCCATGGACGGCGAATAGACGCGCCACTGGCCTCTTCCGCCCATCTTGGCCTCGTAAAGCGCGACGTCGGCATAACGCATGAGATCGTCGGCATTGCGTCCGGCATCCGGCACCACGGTCACACCAATCGAGCCGCCGACCCGGGCGATCGCTTCGCCCCTCAAAAGCGGGAAGGGTCTGCCAAGTTCGGCAACGATCGCTTCGCAGATGGAGGGCAAGATTTTTTCATCTCTGATATTCCGGAGAAGCAGGGCAAACTCGTCCCCGCCGAGGCGGGCAAGCGTGTCCCCCGGACGAAGCAACGCGTGAACCCTCTCCGCAGCCAGCCTGATGAGCTCGTCGCCGGCAGCATGCCCGAACGTGTCGTTCACCGCCTTGAAGCGGTCGAGGTCAAGGAGCGCCACTGCCGACCGCTCGGCGGAATTGCGCGTGTCGGCCAAACACTCCTCTAAGCGCATCGCGAATAGGGCGCGGTTGGGAAGGCCGGTCAGCACGTCATGCAGGGCGAGCTGCCTGGCGTGCAGCTCGCTTTTCTTCAGTTCGCCGAGACTGCTTCGCAGGCGGACCAGCAGAACCGAAAACAGGACCGCGATCACCAGGGCGGCAATCGAAAGCGCCGGCATCAAGCGGCCGATCACCCTCGAACCAGGAAGATCAGGCCGCCATACAATAAAGCCGATCGGTTCGCCGTTTGCCGTTGCGTCGATCTGAAACGCAACCTCATTTTCGTCGGCGTCGGCCGTGCGCGCGAAGCGCGCGCCGTTGAGGCCTTGTTGCCGGCTCAACTCGTCGAGCGCCGCGCCGTCGAGAAACCGCACGACGATCAGGAATTGCCGCATCGGCTGCGGCTGCCGCTCGGCGGCTTCGTTGACGGCAACGACGCCCACGATCGTCGGCCGGCCTTCGAGCCGCATCAGATTGGCCAGTGCATGGTTCGAGCGAGCGGTATTGGCCGCTCGGCTATCCAATGACGATGGGATCCGTTCGCTGGAAGCGGTGCCGTGGTGCGCCGTCAGGCGCGCGTCTTTCAGGAGAGGCAGAAAGAGCGGTTTCATCCAGCGATAGCGCTTTTCGGTTTCGGCGTCGGTCAGCATGATCAGCTGCGCCTTGTCATCGACGACGAAGGCCTGATCATAGCCGAAGGCCGACATCGCAGTGTGGCTGATCGCACTCCCGGCCGCCGCCGTGAGAACAGTGTCGAGGCTGGAGGAAACTCCGGCTGCCCGGGAGGCCGGATAGACGCCGGAGAGGTAGCCATTGCCGAATTGACCAATGACATGCGCCACTTGATCGACCTGTTCCCTGAGGCGCGCATTGACAAGCTGACGTTGTCGATCGAGGGCTGCCGCGTCGCTCTCGGTTCCCGCCCAGAGTGCGGAAAGCACGACCAGTCCGATCGCTCCGAGCCCGCTGACAGCGATCAGGAATAGAATTCTCCCCGAAGCGATCCAGGATTGCTGAAACGAATTGGAGCTGGAAGGGACAACGATGTGCAAGCCTAAACCCCTGAACCCACCACGGGCGCATTCGTGGACGCTAACAAAGAAGCGTTCACGTAGAATTAAAGGCTGGGGCGCACTATGGCGGAGACTACGCCACACAAGGAGTTCCGACGATGTTGCGCCTATCCATTCAGACTATACTGCGCGGAGCGCTGATGGCGGGCGGATTGGGCCTCCTTCTCGCCGCCGCCTCGCCGCTGCAGCTGGCTGCGCAAGATCGCACGCCTCTGAGAGTTGCCGTCGAAGGAGCATTTCCGCCCTTCAACTATCTCGATGCAAATAACCAGCTGCAAGGCTTCGACATCGATATCGCCAACGCGCTTTGCGACGCCGGCAAGTTCGAATGTCAGTTCATCATCGAAAAGTGGGACGACATGATCCCCGATCTCGTCGCCGGCAAATACGACGCGATCATCTCGTCCATGTCGATGAGCCTGGAGCGCCGCCAGAAAGTCGCTTTTACCGAGAAATATTACACTAGCCCGTCGGTGTTCATCGCCCGGAAAGATTCGCCGATCAGCGACGTCAGCCCCGCCGCCCTCAGCGGCAAGAAACTCGGAGTGACATCGTCCACAGCGCAGGAATCCTATGCTAACCACCTCTATCCTGACCTGAAGAAGACGGTTTTCCGGTCTTCGCCGGAATTATACAAAGGCCTGTCGGACGGGCGGGTCGACATTATCCTTGAGGATAAACTCGCCATTTATGACTGGATCGCCAACACGAAGGCGGGAACCTGCTGCGAGTTCAAGGGGCCGGATCTGGTCGACGTCACCTATTTCGGCGAGGGTGCCGGCATCGCGTTGCGCCTGGATGACAAGGAGCGTCTTGCGCGCCTGAACGAAGGCTTGAGGGCCATCAAGGCCGACGGGACCTACGACATGATCAACGCTAAGTATTTCCCGTTCAGCATCCAGTAGTTTTGCCAAGTCAAAACTAAATAGCGCCGCGCTTCGAAAAGATGCGCGGCGCTGTCGGTTTGGTCTTCGGTCCTTCGCTTTATGCGGCTTTCG
The DNA here is from genome assembly GCF_030182485.1 of Rhizobium atlanticum. Lineage (NCBI taxonomy): Bacteria > Pseudomonadati > Pseudomonadota > Alphaproteobacteria > Hyphomicrobiales > Rhizobiaceae > Rhizobium > Rhizobium atlanticum. The sequence goes on along the minus strand of NZ_JAQJCJ010000011.1, from coordinate 215,053 downwards.
CGACGTCTCCATGTGGGTCGAGAACAAACTTCGTCGCCGCCCCATGATCGAAGCTCTCATAACCTTGGACGGCATCTTCGAGCGGGATGACCTTGGCGTTGACGATGTCGGCGATCGGCAGCCGGTCATGGAGGATCGCCTGCATGAGCTGGCGATTATATTTGAGCACCGGAGTCTGGCCGGTGTGGAAGGACTGCGCCTTTGCCCAGCCAAGACCGAAGCGAAGCGAGAGATTGCCGTGCTTGGCGGCATTGTCGACGGCGCCTGGATCCTCGGTCACGTAGAGGCCGGGAATGCCAATCGAGCCCGCGGCGCGGGTGATCTCCATCATCTGGTTCAGCACGATTGCCGGCTGTTCGCCGCCCGAATGGCCGCGTGCCTCGAAGCCGACCGCGTCGATGGCGCTGTCCACTTCGTTGCTGCCGACGACTTCAGCGATCATGTCGCCGAGACGGTCGCTCTTGGAGAGGTCGATGGGCTCAAAACCGACTTTCGCCGCATGTGCGAGGCGGTCCTTGTTGAAATCGCCGATCATGACGACCGCAGCACCGAGGATGCGAGCCGAAGCCGCAGCCGCTAAGCCGACAGGACCGGCACCGGCGACATAGACGGTCGAGCCGACGCCGACGCCTGCGCGCACTGCACCGTGAAAGCCGGTGGGCAGAATGTCGGAAAGCATGGTGAGATCGCGGATCTTCGCCATCGCCTTGTCCCGGTCCGGAATTTTCAGCAGGTTGAAATCGGCATAGGGAATGGTGACGTAGCGTGCCTGTCCGCCGATCCATCCGCCCATGTCGACATAGCCGTAAGCGCCGCCGGCGCGAGCCGGGTTTACGGTCAGGCAGACGCCGGTATCCTGAGATTTGCAGCAACGGCAACGGCCGCAGGCGACATTGAAGGGCACCGAGACGATATCGCCGATCTCGAGCATCTCGACATCGACGCCTTTCTCGATGATTTCGCCGGTGATTTCATGGCCGAGGATCAGGCCTGGCATTGCCGTCGTGCGGCCGCGGACCATGTGCTGGTCGGAGCCGCAGATATTGGTGGAGATCACCTTCAGGATCACGCCGTGTTCGATGCGGCGGCCGTCCGGCGCTTCCAGCTTCGGATCGTCGATATCGCGGACTTCGACCTTTCCCGGCCGGAGATAGACGACGCCTCTGTTCTTGCTCATGGATTCCTCCCATGTGTTGAATGCCTCGAGCTGCAACCGATGCAGTCGACGGCAAGCTTTCCTCCGGCCTGCCTCCTCTGCAGTCCGGTATTCACATCGCCGCATCGGGCGATATTCGAATTTCGCAGCTAGGCGGGGACAGGCTGGATCGAGGAGAGAGTGGCACGATAGGTCTGGCCTGTCGTTCCGCTCGTCATCGCCCGCCGCAATCCGGAGATCTGCTGCGCACAGAGCTGGTTCGGGCTCCAGAACCTCCTTTCGATCCGTCTCGATCTCTGGGTATCAAGCCAGCGACCGCCTTGAGGACTTCAGTTCTACCACCGCCGCGCGGCAGCGCGCCGGCCGCTGGCCAGCCTCGCATGTTCATGTCGCCAGCTTGCAAGGCAGCGCCGTAAACATGACCAGAAAACCATGCCTAGTCGAAAACAGCGCCCGAAAAAGCGACATGGGCGCACCTCCAGGCGACAGGCGGCAAAGCCGCAATCACTTTCCGTGGGGAACGACAGATTGATCTCGCGAATGCGGCAGTTTTCCGGATCGCTCCGGATGATGTGATCGCAACTGTCGGGCTTCGCACCGCTGAACATGTGGCACTTGTAATCACATCTTTCGGCCAGCAGCAGATGTCGTTTTCAATCGTGATTGGACTTCGGCTGTGACCTGAGCGAGGCTGTTTCTGGGAGCGGACCATCTATTTTTCCGGGGATAGGAGGCCGAAATGGAACAGCATGCACTCGAGCAATTGAAAACGATCGCTAAGGTCAGCCCGACCTATGAGCGCCTTGAAATGACGAGGCGCGAACGCCTAGAACGGTGGGCGGACATTCTGGAACGCAGCCCTAAGCCGTTTCTCAGAACGCTTCACGAGACAGAGTATCAGCCGATTGCCGATCGGCTCGCCTTGCGTGACGACGACACTCCGATCTCTGTTGCGTTCGCTGATCCCATTCTGCGGGCGGCAGGAATGGAAAACGACAGCTATGGCGAAGCCAGGCGGTTCTTCGAACTCAGTGATGAGCAATTGCATGACCTGGTCTGCTTTTGCCATTTCGGGGAACGCGTCAGCGCTGCGACACTAGCTCGCCGCGTACGAAAGATGGCGGCTCATAAACCAGGCGGGTTTTTCGCTCAGCTTCGTGCGTTCTTTGGCTAGTTGAGGCTGAGGCGGCCACCTGGAACTATCAAAGGGGGTGGCCCCACCGCCGGCTGAAACGGCCGTCACGGCAATCGCATGGTCGCTCATCGGCGCATGAGCGAACACGACAAGATTCGTCAGCGGAGCGGAGGACAGGCGGCAGCCAGCCGCCCTATGGCCGGCGGCCCCGATTGAAATCGACCGCCGTATGCCAGAACACGGCGCCGAGGATGATGGCGCCGCCAAAATAGGTGGCGACGGGCGGCTCTTCGGAAAATAGCAGCCAGACCCAGAAGGGCGTCAGCACGATTTCCATCGTGCCGATCAGCGCGGCTTCGGCCGGCGGCATTCGCTTTGCCCCGGCGAGGAAGAGTACCAGCGCCAGCGAGAAATTCGTCGCCCCGAAGGCGGCTAGCACGATCCAATTGTGCAGATCGAGCGAGCCGACCGAGCCGAAGGGCGCGAAGATGACAAGCGTCAGGAAAGCGCTGACCACGGTCGGCGGCAGGCTCGGCACGCCGGGATCGATGCGCGGAATAATGATGACGAGCGCGAAGGAGGCGGTCATGCCGAGCGCTAAGAGATCGCCCCAACCGGTGCCGCCGCCGATCGACGAGGCGACGATGATGCCGACGCCGAAGAGGGAGACGGCGCCGGCAATCATCGTTCGCCTAGCCACTCTCTCCTTGAGGATGAGCCAGCCGAACAGCGCCGCGATGAAGGGGGTCGTCGCGTAAATCATCGTCACATTGGCGACGGTGGTCATATAGAGCGCCCCGATGAAGCATCCCTGACTGAAGGTCTGGCATGCGATCATTGCAAGTCCGGACGGATGGAAAACGGAGTGCCATTGCCGCCGCGAGATGCCCCCTTCGAGGAAAAGGCAGGGGATCAGCAGAAACAGGCCTCCGAACAACGACCGCCAGGCGATCGCCGTCCATACGTCGGTCGTGAGCAGCCGCGAATAGACGCCGCTCGCACTCCAGGCGAGCGTCGCGGCAACAATGAGAAGCACACCCTTCTCGTGCTCGCTGCCTGCGAGGCGCGTGGTCGGATTGTCGATGGTCACCACAGATTCTCAAAGAAGGAAGTCGAACGCCGCCCATTCCTGCGCCAGGATTTGACATTAGACAAACGAATAGTAGAGATGACTATCATCGATTTTTTCTATGGCTGACCATGCACGAGCCAATCGAAAGCGACCTGTTGAGAACCTTCCTGGTCGTCGCCGAGACATCGAATTTCTCCGCGGCTGCCCAGCGGATCGGCCGGACGCAGTCCGCCGTCAGCACCCAGATCAAGAGGCTTGAGCAGACGATCGGCGAATGCCTCTTTGAGCGCGGCGCCCGCGGCGTGCTGCTGACGCGCCAGGGCATACAGCTGGTGCCTTACGCCCGCAGGGTCATTGATCTCCTGAACGAGGCGGCCGCGACGATCCGCAGAAAGCCGCTGGACGGGCCGGTGCGCATCGGAATTCCCGAGGAATACAGCCAGACAGTTTTGCCGGCAGCGCTTGCTGCTTTCGCTGTGCGTCACCCGGCTGTCGAGGTCACCGTGTCCTGTGATTATACATCACGCAACCTCGCCGCCCTGGAGCGGGACGAACTCGATCTCGCCGTCGTTTTCGACTGGAGCGACCAGACGAAAGGTGAGGTCATCTGCATCGATCCCACAGTCTGGGTCACCTCGATGGTCCACCGGCTGCACGATCTCGACCCCCTCCCCATTGCGACCTATCGCAACTCCACCTGGTCACGTGATTTTGCGCTCCGGTCGCTGGAGCAGATCGGCCGCAACTATCGCATTGCTTTCATTGCCGATACGGGTTCGGGACTGAAGAATGCGCTGACCGCAGGCCTTGCCGTGACAACGCTTTCGCGCAGCAGCATCCCGCCCGGCTGCCGGGAGCTGACCGCCGAAGACGGTTTCCCGCCGGTCGATTCCTCGAAGGTGGTGCTCCGCCGCAGCACCTACCGTTCCACCGAAGCCATCTGCGAGCTTGCCGAGATGATTCGGGACGCGTTCCAGCCTACGTCGCCGCTGCCGATGACGTGATGCGGCGGCGCAAGCGGCGCCTTGTCTCGGACGGGCTTTCGGAAAAACTCGCCCGGTAGCTTCTGGCAAAGGCCGAGGCCGAATTGAAACCGGTTGCCGCCGCGATATCGGCGAAGGAGGCCGTCGTCTCGATCACCTTGCGGCGCGCCGCATTCAGGCGCAGTGCGAGATAATGCACATGCGGCGGTGCGCCGATGCTCTGCTGGAAAAGATCCTGCAGATGCCTGGCGCTGATGCCGACCCTGCGGGCGATCCGAGTGAGGATCAGGGGCTGCTCGATATGTTCCTCCATCAGCCGCACCGCCTGCGCCACGCGGGGATCGTGCATGCTGAGCCCCGCCGAGGCTGCGGAAAGCGGTTCGTCGCCATGAAAGGAGGGCTGCTCGTAGCGGAACAGCCGGCTGACTTCGAGCGCCAGCGAATAACCTTGTCGCTGCCTGATGATCTCCAGCATCAGGTCGATGGTCGGCAGCGAACCCGATGTCGTCAGTCGCTTGCCGTCGATGACAAAACGATCCTTGACGGCCCGCACCTCAGGATAAGCAAGCGCAAAATCCTCGTAATCTTCCCAGTGAACGGTCGCTGGCTGCCCGTCGAGCAAGCTCGCCTCCGCGAGCAGCCAGGTGCCTGACTCAATGCCGGCGATCACCGTGCGGTGGCGGGCGGCCTGGGATAGCTGCATCTTCAGCGCCGGCGTGGCGCTGCCGCGCCAGTTGTAGCTCGCAAGCACGAAGAGCGGTCTATCCTCGGCCGTCGCCCGGAAGATCCCGTCCGCCGGAATGGCGATGTGGCTGGTGGTCGGAACCGGCGCTCCGTCCGGTGTCAGGAGCCGCCAGCGGTAGAGCTCGCTGCCGGAAATGCGATTGGCGCCGCGCAGCGGCTCGATGACCGACGCGATCAGGATCAGGTTCGTATCCGGAAGGACGAGAAGGTCGATATCGAGCCGCTCGGTCGATCGCTGTAGCAATGTCACCTCCATCGATTCCGATAATGTATCAAGAGCTTCTGAAAGCGTAAAGCATCTCTGTTCATGTTGTCGCGTAATGACCACAAGACGGGAGAACAAAACCATGCCTCTAGCGATGAACCGCGATGTCTTCATCACCTGCGCCGTGACCGGCGCCGGCGATACGGTTTCCAGATCCAGCCACGTTCCCATCACTCCCAAGCAGATCGCGGATTCAGCGATCGACGCCGCCAAGGCTGGGGCGGCCGTTGTTCACTGCCATGTCCGCGATCCGGAAACCGGGGCCGCCAGCCGCCGCAATGATCTCTACAGGGAGGTCACCGACCGCATCCGCTCGGCGGATATCGACGTCGTTCTCAACCTCACCGCCGGAATGGGCGGGGACCTGATCTTCGGGGATGTCGAAAGCCCCCTGCCCCTCAATGCAAAGGGCACCGATATGGCGGGCGCCAGCGAGCGTGTCAGCCACGTCGCCGAGTGTCTGCCGGAGATCTGCACCCTTGACTGCGGCACGATGAACTTCAACCTCGGCGACTATGTCATGACCAACACGCCGGCCATGCTGCGGGCGATGGCAAGCAAGATGACGGCTCTCGGGGTGCGGCCCGAAATCGAGGCCTTCGACACCGGTCACCTCTGGTTCGCCAAGCAGCTCGCCGAAGAGGGGTTGATCGAAGACCCCGTGTTGATCCAGCTCTGCATGGGCATTCCGTGGGGTGCTCCTGACGACCTCAACACGTTCATGGCGATGGTCAACAATGTGCCTGCGAGCTGGACCTTTTCGGCCTTCTCGATCGGCCGCAATGCCATGGCCTATCCGGCCGCGGCGGTTCTGGCGGGTGGCAATGTGCGTGTCGGCCTGGAGGACAACCTCTTCGTCGGCAAGGGCCAGCTCGCCACCAATGCGCAGCTCGTCGAAAAGGCCGTGCAGGTGGTGGAAGGCATGGGCGCGCGGATCATCGGTCCGGAAGACGTCCGCAAGAAACTCAAACTGACGAAGCGCTGAGGGCGGCATGACAGGGATCAGCAAGGCAGCTTGTATCGGCGGCGGCGTCATCGGCGGCGGATGGATCGCTCGTTTCCTGCTCGCCGGTATTGACGTCGATGTCTTCGACCCGCATCCGGAGGCCGAACGCATCGTCGGCGAAGTGATCGCCAATGCCGAAAAGGCCTATGCCATGCTGACCGGCGCACCGTTGCCGCCGCGCGGCCGGCTCACCTTCTGCAAGACATTGGAGGAAGCGGTCGCCGGCGCCGACTGGATCCAGGAAAGCGTGCCGGAACGGCTCGACCTCAAGCGCGGTGTCTTGACGCAGATCGATGCCGCGGCACGGCCGGATGCCCTGATCGGCTCATCCACATCAGGACTGCTGCCGACCGACCTGCAGCGGGACATGAAACATCCCGAACGGCTGTTTGTCGCCCATCCCTATAATCCGGTCTATCTGCTGCCACTGGTCGAAATCGTCGGTGGCGAGAAGACATCGGCGGTGACCATCAAGGCGGCGATGGACAAACTGCCGCCGATCGGCATGAAGGGCGTCCACATCGCCAAGGAGATCGAGGCCTTCGTCGGCGACCGGCTGCTCGAGGCGCTCTGGCGCGAGGCCCTATGGCTTATCCACGATGACATCTGCACCGTCGAGACGCTCGACGACGTCATCCGTTATTCCTTCGGCCTGCGCTGGGCGCAGATGGGCCTGTTCCAGACCTACCGCATCGCCGGGGGCGAGGCCGGGATGCGCCATTTCCTCGCCCAGTTCGGGCCGTGCCTCGCCTGGCCTTGGACCAAGCTCACCGATGTGGTGGATCTCGACGATGCGCTGATCGAAAAAATCGGCCGACAGTCCGACGAGCAGGCGGCGGGACTTTCGATCCGCGAGCTCGAGCGCATCCGCGACGAAAATCTTGTCGGCATCCTCCAGTCCCTCAAGGGCGGCCACAGCGGCAAAGGCTGGGGTGCCGGCAAGCTGCTTAAGGATTTTGAGCAGTCGCTTTGGGCGAAAGGAGGCGGCGCGGCAGCGCCTTTCGATCCGTCGAAGCCGCTGAGGCTCGTCGAAACCAAGGTCAGCCCCGCCTGGGTCGATTATAACGGCCACATGACCGAGCACCGCTACCTGCAGGTTTTCGGCGATACCTCGGACGCGCTGCTGCGTCTTGTCGGCGTCGATCTCGCCTATGTCGAGGCGGGCCACAGCTACTATACGGTCGAAAGCCACATCCGCCATCTCGGCGAGGCAAGGCTCGGGCAGGCGATCCACTCGACCTGTCAGGTGCTCGCCGTCGACGACAAACGGCTGCATGTCTTCCACACGCTGTACGATACGGCGACGGGCGAGGCTCTCGCCACCGCCGAGCACATGCTGCTGCATGTCGACAGCAAGATGGGTAAGGCGGCACCGGCGCCGGCCGCCGTGCTCGACAAGGTCAGGATGATCGCTGCGGCTCATTCGGAATTGGCGCTGCCCGAAGGCGCCGGCCGTTATGTCGGCCAGAAACGGTAAGAGGATCGGCATGGATTTCGGCCTCAGCGAAGAACAGCAAATGATCGTCGACACGGTTCGCGCCTTTGTCGAGACCGAAATCTATCCGCATGAGAGCGAGGTCGAGCGGACCGGCATCGTTCCACCGGAACTCGGCCGCGAGATCCAGCGCAAATGCATCGATCTCGGCTTCTACGCCTGCAACTTTCCGGAGGAGGTCGGCGGTGCGGGCCTCGATCATCTGACCTTCACGCTGGTCGAGCGGGAGCTCGGGCGCGGCTCGCTGGGTCTGACGGTTTTCTTCGGCCGGCCCTCCGGCATTCTGATGGCCTGTGAGGGCGAGCAGCGTGAGCGTTATCTCCTGCCCGCGGTGCGCGGCGAGAAGATCGACGCGCTTGCGATTACCGAGCCGGATGCCGGCTCCGATATGCGCGGCATGAAATGCGCTGCACGCCGCGACGGCGGCGACTTTATCCTGAACGGCACGAAACATTTCATCTCGCATGCCGATGTCGCCGATTTCGTCATCGTCTTCGCCGCGACCGGGGAGGAGGAAACGCCGAAAGGCATCAAGAAGAAGATCACCGCCTTCCTTGTGGATCGCGGCACGCCCGGGTTCGAAATCCTCAAAGGCTACGAGTCCGTTTCGCATCGCGGCTACCATAATTGTACACTCAGCTTTGAAGACTGCCGCATTCCCGAAGCCCAGGTGCTGGGCGAGGTGCATCGCGGCTTCGATATCGCCAACCAATGGCTTTACGGCACGCGGCTGACGGTTGCCGCCACCTGCGTCGGCCGGGCGCGGCGCGTCTTCGACCTGGCGCTCCCCTATGCCGCCGAGCGGAAGCAGTTCGGCAAGCCGATCGGCGCCAATCAGGGTGTGTCGTTCAAGCTTGCCGACATGATCACCGAGATCGATGCGGCCGACTGGCTAACGCTTGCCGCCGCCTGGCAGGTCGACGCCGGTCGTCCCGCCGACCGGCAGATCGCCTCCGCCAAGCTCTACGCCTCCGAGATGCTGGCTCGCGTCACCGACGAGGCGATCCAGATTTTCGGCGGCATGGGCCTGATGGACGACCTGCCGCTCGCCCGTTTCTGGCGCGACGCCCGCGTCGAGCGCATCTGGGACGGCACCTCCGAGATCCAGCGGCACATTATCAGCCGCGATCTGCTTCGGCCGCTGGGAGCATGAGCCGATGACCTCAAGACCGCTCGACCGCCTGCTCAGACCGCAAACGATCGCCGTCTTCGGCGGCCGTGAGGCACGCAGGGTGATCGAGCAGTGCGACCGCATGGGCTTTTCGGGCGAGATCTGGCCGGTTCATCCGAAACTCGACGAGGTGCTTGGGCGGCGCTGCTATCGCTCCCTCTCCGATCTGCCTGCGGCACCGGATGCCGCTTTCATCGGCGTCAACCGAACGCTCACCATCGACATCGTGCGCAGCCTTTCGCTGGCCGGCGCCGGCGGCGCCGTCTGTTATGCATCGGGCTTCAGCGAGGCGACGGCGGAACTTGCCGATGGCGCCGAACTGCAGCAGGCCCTTGTGGAAGCGGCCGGTGGCATGCCGATCCTCGGGCCGAACTGTTACGGGCTGATCAACGGCCTCGACGGCGCTTTGTTATGGCCTGATCAGCATGGCATGCAGCGCGTCGAACGCGGTGTCGCGATCCTTACGCAGTCCTCCAATATCGCCCTCAACCTGACCATGCAGACGCGCGGACTGCCGATCGCCTATGTGGTCACATCGGGCAACCAGGCGCAGACATCGCTTGCCGATGTCGCCTGCGCGCTCATTGAGGATCAACGCGTCACGGCGGTTGGCCTTCACGTCGAAGGGTTCGGCGACCTTGCCGGCCTGGAACGCCTTGCCGCTATGGCCCGTCGGTCGAAGAAGCCTGTCGTCGTGTTGAAGGTCGGCAGGTCCGAGCAGGCGAAACACGCGGCCGTGTCGCATACAGCTTCGCTTGCCGGCAGCGATGCGGTGGCCGATGCCGTGCTCGCCCGCCTCGGTCTCGGCCGCGTCCAGAGCCTGCCGGCGCTGCTCGAAACTCTGAAACTGCTGCATCTTGCCGGTCCTCTCCCAAGCTATTCGATTTCGTCCATGAGCTGCTCGGGCGGCGAGGCTTCCCTGATGGCGGATGCCGCCGTCGGCCGGAAAGTGGAATTCCCCGCCCTGCAGCCGCAGCAATTGCCGCGGCTGCGCGAGGTGCTCGGCGAGATGGTAGCGCTTGCAAACCCGCTCGACTACCACACCTTCGTCTGGGGCGATCTCGCGCGTCAGACGGAGGCATTCAGCGCCATGTTCAAAGGTGGCTGCGCACTCAATCTCGTGGTTCTAGATTTTCCCCGCGACGACCGGTGTGATTCATCCGAGTGGACGACGACGACAGACGCAGTCATCGCCGCAGCCTCCGCGACCGGTGCGCTGGCCGGCGTGCTCGCGACCCTTCCCGAGAACATGCCGGAGCCGGTTGCCGCTCGTCTGATGTCAAAGGGCATCGTCGCCTTCTCGGGTATCGACGAAGCCATCACCGCGGCGGAAGTTGCCGCTGGGATCGGCGAGGCCTGGGATCGTCCCCCTCCCCTGCCGCTCCTCAACGTCGTCCCCGTTGATGGCGAGCTCGATACGCTGTCGGAAGCCGATGCGAAGACCGAGCTTGCTGCCTGCGGCCTCCCTGTTCCCCGGGGGCTGCAGGCTTTTTCTCCTCGCGAAGCCGCAGAGCAGGCCGAGCGGCTCGGTTTTCCCGTCGTACTGAAGGGGCTCGGCATTGCGCACAAGACCGAGGCCGGCGCCGTCGTGCTCAACCTCAAAGATCCAGAGGCGGTCACGAATGCGGCGGCGGCGATGCGGCCGAATGGCGGTTATCTCGTCGAGAAAATGATCGATCCGCCAGTCGCCGAGCTCATTGTCGGCGCCAGCCGGGACCCGGTCTTCGGATTGTCGCTGACATTGGGAGCGGGCGGAATCTTCGTCGAACTGCTCGAAGATTCCGTCGTTCTGCCGCTTCCGGCGACGAAAGCCGATATTGGTGCGGCGATTTCATGTCTTAAAATCGCAAAGTTGATCCATGGCTATCGCGGGCGTCCGCGCGGCGATCTTGAAGCCACTATAGACGCCGTCGCAGCTACGGCAGAATATGTCGTAAAGAATGCGGTGCGCCTTGAGGAACTGGACATTAATCCCTTGATGGTTCTTCCCGAAGGGCGCGGTGTTGTTGCAGTTGATGCTCTCATACGGCGAAGGAGGTAGCGCAGGTTTGAGCGACTACATTCGTACACGAAGTGACGGCGGAATATTGGAAGTCGTCATCGACCGGCCGAAGGCGAACGCCATCGACCTCGCGACCAGCCGCGCCATGGGATTGATCTTCCGAAATTTCCGCGACGACCCCGACTTGCGCGTTGCCATCGTCACGGGTGCGAGCGAAAAGTTTTTCTGCGCCGGCTGGGATCTGAAGGCGGCTGCGTCGGGCGATGCGGTCGACGGCGACTATGGTGTGGGTGGCTTTGGCGGGCTGCAGGAACTGCGTGACCTCAACAAGCCCATCATCTCGGCGATCAACGGCATCTGTTGCGGCGGCGGACTGGAGATCGCGCTCTCGACCGACCTCATCATCGCCGCCGAGCATGCGACCTTTGCCCTGCCGGAAATCCGCTCGGGCACGGTCGCCGATGCGGCTTCGATCAAGCTGCCGAAGCGCATCCCCTATCATATCGCGATGGACATGCTTTTGACGGGCCGCTGGCTCGACGTCCACGAAGCGCATCGCTGGGGTTTCGTCAATGAAATCCTGCCCGCCGATCGCCTGATGGCGAGAGCCTGGGAGCTTGCCCGGCTGCTCGAAAGCGGGCCGCCGCTCGTCTATGCTGCAATCAAGGAAATCGTTCGCGAAGCGGAGGGTTCGACGTTCCAGACTGCCATGAACAAGATCACCAAGCGGCAGTTTGCGACCGTCGATCGGCTCTATTCGAGCGAAGACCAATTGGAAGGCGCGCGGGCTTTCGCGGAGAAGCGAAGCCCCATTTGGAAAGGACGATAAGGAGGCGGCAGCAACCGCGCATTTTCCCGCATGATGCGGGCACCGGAGGCGGAGAGGAAACCGCCTGCGATTCTGCCCGGAAGTTCTGTCAACGCACCAAAGAAGGAACAGGGGAATGAACGACTACACCAAATATCTCACAAGCCGCGTCACCGCCGGCGGGCTCAGCCGCCGCGAATTCATGGGACGCGCCATGGCGGCCGGCATCACACTTGCCGTTGCCGACAAACTCTTCACCGAAAGCGCAGAAGCCGCCGAACCGAAGCACGGTGGTCACCTGAAGCTCGGCCTCGAAGGCGGTGCCGCCACCGATTCCAAGGATCCGGCGAAATTTCTGTCGCAGTTCATGTTCTGCGTCGGCCGCTGCTGGGGCGATATGCTGGTCGAATCCGATCCGCTGACTGGGGCTGCCGTGCCGGCGCTCGCCGAATCCTGGGAGCCGTCAAAGGATGCGGTCACCTGGACCTTCAAGATCCGCAAGGGCGTCAAGTTCCACAACGGCAAGGAACTGACGATCGACGACGTCGTTGCAACGCTGAAGCGCCACACCGACAAAAGCTCGGAATCAGGCGCGCTGGGCGTTCTCGGCTCGATCAAGGAGATCAAGGCCGATGGCGGCAATCTCGTCCTGACGCTCAGTGAAGGCAATGCCGATATGCCGCTGCTGCTGTCGGATTACCATCTGGTGATCCAGCCGAATGGCGGCGTCGACGATCCCCTGGCCTCGATCGGTACCGGACCTTACAAGCTGACGAGCTTCGAGCCCGGCGTCCGCGCCACCTTCGAGAAGAACAAGGACGACTGGCGCACCGACCGCGGCTACGTCGATTCGATCGAGATCATCGGCATGAACGACGCCACCGCCCGCATCGCGGCCCTGTCGTCGGGCCAGGTGCACTACATCAACCGTGTCGACCCGAAGACGGTCAGCCTGTTGAAGCGCGCACCCAACGTCGAGATTCTCTCGACAGCCGGCCGCGGCCATTATGTCTTCATCATGCATTGCGATAAGGCGCCGTTCGACAATAACGACCTGCGCCTGGCGCTCAAATACGCCATGGACCGCGAAACCATGGTGCAGAAGATCCTTGGCGGTTACGGCAAGGTGGGCAACGATTTCCCGATCAACAGCACCTATGCGCTGTTCCCCGAGGGCATCGAGCAGCGCACCTACGATCCCGACAAGGCTGCCTTCCACTACAAGAAGTCAGGCCATAGCGGTTCGGTTCTCCTGCGCACCTCCGAAGTCGCCTTCCCCGGCGCCGTCGATGCGGCCGTCCTTTACCAGGAAAGCTGCAAGAAGGCGGGCATCGAGATCGAGGTCAAGCGCGAACCGGGTGACGGGTACTGGACCAATGTCTGGAACGTCCAGCCCTTCTCGACCTCCTACTGGGGCGGCCGCCCGACGCAGGACCAGATGTATTCCACCGCCTATCTCTCGACGGCGGACTGGAACGACACCAAGTTCAAGCGCCCTGACTTCGACAAGCTCCTGCTGCAGGCGCGCGCCGAGCTTGATGAAGCCAAACGCAAGGATATGTACCGCACCATGGCGATGATGGTGCGCGACGAGGGCGGCGTGATCCTGCCGATGTTCAACGACTTCGTGAACGCCTCCACCAAGCAGGTGAAGGGCTATGTCCATGACATCGGCAACGATATGTCGAACGGTTACGTCGCAACCCGTGTCTGGCTGGACGCCTAGCGGCGAAGGGCGCACGCCCTTCCGATCCCCAACGAAGCCGGGACCGTGGGATGAAACCCGCGGTCCTCCCGACGTTTCAGCGCTAGGTCTTCGCCATGACCAATCCTGCCCCAAGCAATGTCCTGCCCGGTCTCCGGTTCCGGCAGCGTTTTCCGCTGTTGGCCCTCATTCTCGAGCGCTTCGTGCTCAGCATTGTCCTGCTCTTTGCTGTGTCCGTCCTGATCTTCGGCGGGCTGGAAGCCCTTCCCGGCGATTTTGCCACCACCTATCTTGGCCAGTCGGCGACGCCGCAGGCGGTCGCCAATATCCGTCGGGACCTTGGGCTCGATCGCCCGGTGACGACGCGCTATGTTGAATGGCTCGGCAGTGCCGTTCAGGGTGACTTCGGCACCTCCTGGGCCAGCAAGAACTCGGTGAGCGAGCAGATTGGCAAGCGACTCGGCAATTCGCTCTTCCTGGCGGGTTTCGCGGCTGTCATTTCAGTGCCGCTCGCCGTCGGCCTCGGCATGCTGTCGGTGCATTTTCGCAATCGAATGCCCGACAAGATCATCAACGTTATCTCGCTCGCGGCGATCTCGCTGCCGGAATTCTTCATCGGCTACCTGCTGATCCTGTTTTTCGCTGTGAAGTTCGGCATGGCGACCTTCCCGGCGACGGTCTATGACAGCATGGGCTTGGTCGAGCGCTTGAAGGCGATCGCCCTGCCGACGGCGACCCTGGTTCTCGTCGTGCTCGCGCACATGATGCGCATGACGCGGGCAGCGATCCTCTCCGTCATGTCCTCGGCCTATATGGAGACCGCCGAACTGAAGGGTCTGAGCGCCTTCCGCGCCATCGTCAAACACGCCGCCCCGAATGCGCTGGCGCCGATCATCAACGTCGTCGCGTTGAACCTTGCCTATCTCGTGGTCGGCGTCGTCGTCGTCGAGGTGGTCTTCGTCTATCCCGGTATGGGGCAATATATGGTCGATGCGGTCACCGTACGCGACATGCCAGTCGTGCAGGCCTGTGGCCTGATCTTCGCGGCCGTCTACATCTTCCTCAACATGACGGCCGATATTCTGGCGATCATCGCCAATCCCAGGCTGAGGCATCCGAGATGAGAGCAAGAGACATCCCCATCACCGCCTGGATCGGCATGGCCGGCATCGCCCTCGCCTTCATCTTTGCGCTCTTTGCGCCCTGGATTGCTCCCTATGGCGAAACGCAGGTCGTCGGCGACGTCTGGCAACTGCCTGACGATAAGTATCTCTTCGGCCTCGACAACCTCGGTCGCGACATCCTCTCGCGGCTGATCTATGGCGCGCGCACGACGCTGCTGGTCGCCTCCGCCGCCACTATCATCTCCTTCTCGCTCGGCGTCATCCTGAGTTTTACGGCAGCGGTGTCGCGCGGGCTGATCGACACGGTCTTTTCGCGCTTCAACGACCTGATGATGTCGATCCCGACACTGATCTTCGCGCTCGTGGTGTTGGCGGTCCTGCCGCAGAACATAGTCGTCCTGATCCTCGTCATGGCCGTCCTGGATTCCACCCGCGTCTATCGTCTCGGCCGCGCCGTGGCGCTCGATGTGGCGGTGATGGAATTCGTCGAGGCGGCGAAGCTGCGTGGCGAAGGCAAGCTCTGGATCATCTTCCGCGAGATCCTGCCGAACACGCTGTCGCCGCTTTTGGCCGAGTTCGGGCTGCGCTTCGCCTTCTCGATCCTGTTCCTCTCGACGCTTTCCTTCCTCGGCCTCGGCATTCAGCCGCCCGCCGCCGATTGGGGTGGCATGGTCAAGGACAACAAGGATGGCATCATCTTCGGCATATCGGCCGCCCTCGTGCCGGGTACGGCGATCGCCGTGCTCGCCATCTGCGTCAATCTGGTCGTCGACTGGCTCCTGAAACGCACATCCAGCCTCAAGGGAGGGCGCGGCGATGCCTGAGCTTCTTTCCGTCCGCAATCTGAAGATCGAGGCAACCAGTTATCCGCCCGGCGAACCGCCGAAGCGCGTGACGATCGTTGATGGCGTCTCCTTCGATCTTCAGAAGGGCAAGGTTCTCGGCCTGATCGGGGAATCGGGTGCCGGCAAGTCGACAATCGGCCTCTCGGCACTGGCCTATGGCCGCGGCGGCGCCGAAATCACCGGAGGCGAGGTGCGGCTCGGCGGTACCGACATTCTGGCGCTCGGCAAGAACGGCATCCAGAAAATCCGCGGCGCCCGCGTCTGCTACGTTGCCCAATCGGCGGCGGCAGCCTTCAATCCGGCGCACAGGCTCGGCGATCAGGTGATCGAAGCGTCGGTCAAACATGGTCTGATGACCAAAGACGAGGCGCGCAAACGGGCGCTTTATTTGTTCCGTGTTCTCGGATTACCCAATCCCGAAAGCTTCGGTGAGCGCTTTGCCCATCAGGTTTCCGGCGGCCAGCTGCAGCGCGCAATGACCGCGATGGCGCTCTGCTCGAACCCCGAGCTTATCGTCTTCGACGAGCCGACGACGGCGCTTGACGTCACCACCCAGATCGACGTGCTGGCGGCGATCAAGCATGCCATCGAGGAAACGCATACGGCCGCGCTCTACATCACCCACGACCTTGCCGTCGTCGCCCAGATCTCCGACGACATCATGGTCCTGCGCCATGGCCGCCAAGTGGAATATGGCAGCGTTCAGCAGATCATCGAGGCGCCGCAACAAGACTATACACGCGCCCTCGTCAATGTCCGGCAAGCCTATCGCGAGGAAGCTTCAGACCAATCCGCGGCCCTTCTTAAAGTGGAAAATCTCAGCGCCGAATATTCCAACGGCTTCAAGGTGCTGCACGATGTTTCGCTGCACGTGCCGAGGGGGCAGACGCTTGCGGTCGTCGGCGAATCCGGCTCGGGTAAATCCAGTCTGGCTCGCGCGATTACCGGCCTTCTGCCGCCGAGCAGCGGGCGTATCGTCTTCGACGGCAAACCACTGATGCCCGATCTCAATAGCCGGCCGAACGAGGATCTGAGACGCATCCAACTGATTTATCAGATGGCCGACACGGCGATGAACCCGCGCCAGACGGTGCGCGACATCATTGGCCGCCCGCTGACTTTCTATTATGGCCTGAGAGGTGGCGAGAAGACCGCCAGAGTGAAGGAATTGCTCGATCAGATCGAAATGGGTAATGGCTTCATCGACCGCTATCCGGCTGAACTGTCGGGCGGTCAGAAGCAGCGCGTGGCGATCGCCAGAGCCCTTGCCGCCAAGCCGGAGCTCATCCTCTGCGACGAGCCGACCTCGGCGCTCGATCCACTGGTGGCCGAGGGTATCCTCAAGCTGCTGCTGCGCCTGCAGGGGGAAGAGCAGCTTTCCTATGTCTTCATCACCCACGACATCGCCATCGTCCGGGCGATCGCCGATAGCGTCGCGGTGATGCATCGCGGCAAGCTGGTGCGGTTCGGCCCGAAGTCGACGGCACTGTCGCCGCCCTTTGACGACTACACTGACCTGCTGTTGAAATCTGTGCCCGAAATGGAAATCGGCTGGCTGGAACGCGTGCTTGCGACACGCCGCATGGAAAGCGCCGGCAATTGAATGTGAATGAAGGAGTGAGCATGACATCCCGCGGCTTCACCACCATCGAGAATGAATGGATTGAGCTCAAGGATGGAACGCGGCTTGCCGCGCGCATCTGGATGCCCGACGGCGCGGAAGAAGATCCGGTTCCCGCCGTTTTCGAATTCCTGCCCTATCGCAAGCGCGACGGAACCAGCCCCCGCGACGAGTCGACCTATCCGGTGTTCGCGGCCGCAGGCATTGCCGGCGTGCGCGTCGATATCCGCGGATCCGGAGAATCCGAAGGCGTCATCGACGGCGAATATACCGAGCGCGAACTTGCCGATGCCTGCGAGCTGATCGCCTGGATTGCCGCGCAGCCATGGTCGAACGGTTCGGTCGGGATGATGGGCATCTCCTGGGGCGGCTTCAACAGCCTGCAGGTCGCAGCGCTACGCCCGCCGGCGCTCAAAGCCGTCATCTCGATCGCCTCGACCGTCGACCGTTACAACGACGACATCCACTATAAGAACGGCTGCCACCTCTCCGCCCAGCTCTCCTGGGCGGCGACCATGCTCGGCTACCAGTCGCGCCCGCCGGATCCTGCCCTGGTCGGCGACCGCTGGAAGGAAATGTGGCTGGAACGCCTTGCCGGCGAACCGTTCTTCATGGAGGAGTGGCTCACTCACCAGCGGCGCGACCATTTCTGGCGTCACGGCTCGATCTCAGAGAATTTTTCGAATGTGGATATCCCGGCGCTCGTCATTGCCGGCTGGGCGGACGGCTATCGCAACACGCCTCTGCTGGCGGTCGAAGGTCTCGGCGGAAAGGCGAAGGCCCTGATCGGCCCATGGGTCCACAAATATCCGCACTTCGCCTGGCCGAAGCCGCGCGTCGACTTCCACAGCGAAGCGATCGCCTGGTGGAACAAATGGCTGCGCGGCGACGACAATGGCATCGACCGACTGCCGCAGGCACGCGCCTATATTCTCGATGCCGTCAGGCCTGCCGCCCGACGCGACAGCGATCCAGGCTTCTGGATCGCCAAGGACATGTGGACGCCGCCGCGGATGCAATGCTTCTATGTCGAGCAATTCGGCCGGCTGACGCAAGGCATGCCGATCCCGCATGCGCCCGAGCATCCCGTCCATCTCCATTCTCCCCTCGACACCGGCACGGCGTCGGGAGAGTATTTTACGCTGAAGCCCGACGCCGAAATGGCCATCGACCAACGCTCAGACGATTCCGGCTCGCTGGTCTTCGACACGGTGCCGCTTGCAGAGGATCATGATTATCTCGGCCGGCCCGTCGTAACGGTTGCGTTGCGCCCCCACGCGACAGGCGGCAATCTCTGCGCCCGCCTGGTCGATGTCCATCCGGACGGCACGGCCACCCGTGTCGCCTTCGGCGTCGTCAATCTCACGCACCGCGATGGCAATGCCGATCCCAAGCCTCTCACGCCGGGCGAGAAAGTGCCGATCCGGCTGGTGCTCGATGCATGCGGCTATCGCTTCCGCAAGGGCCATCGAATCCGCCTTTCGCTTTCGACCGCCTATTGGCCGATGATCCTGCCGCCGCCCGATGATCAAGGGGTCGAGATTGATATCGCCTCGCTCGGCCTGGCGCTGCCCTTGCTCGGGGACCACCGGAAGATCGAAATCGATGAACCGGCCAATCCCGATCCCCTGCCCAAATATATCGAGCATGCGGGCGCCGCGACGAAGCGTCAGGCCGTCCGGGACCTCTCGGCCAACCGCACGGATTATCGCATCCACGAGGAGACCGGGCTTTACGAACACCCGGAAACCGGCCTGTCGACGCGGCAATTGCGCGAAGAGGTCTGGTCGATTTCGCCAGATGACCCGCTGTCGATGACCGGCACCTCGACCTGGACTTGCGACATGCACCGGCCCGGCTGGTTCGTGCGCACGGTCGCGACCGCGCGGATTGCCTGCACCGCGAGTGATTGGATCATCAGCGCCGTCGTCACCGCTTTCGAGGACGATGTGCAGATCTTCGAAAAGATCTTTGCCGAAAAGCGGATCGCGCGCGACCTGATGTGATCGTCAGGCTGATGCGAAATGCCGAACCGCCTCGCAGACGGCGTGAAAGCCGTCGCGCGCGCCTTCACTCATGTGACGGGCGCGAAGCCAGGCATGCACCATCTGCGGCTCCTCCCGAAAGGAGACCTCGACACCCTCCGCTGCAAGCCGGGCCGCATACTGGCGGCCGTCGTCTCTCAACGGGTCGAAATGCGCGACCGTGATGTAGGTGGGCGGCAGTTCGGCAAGTGAAGACGCATTCAGCGGCTCGGCGATCTCGCTGCCTGCCGGCGCCTGCAGGATCTCGCGATAATAGGCAACATCGGCCGTGGTCAGGCCAGGCGCCGCAGCCATCTCGACATAGGAGCCGGCGGACAGGTCTCCGCCGAGCGCCGGGTAGATCAGGACCTGACCGACGACGCCGGGTAGGCCTTCGTCGCGTGCCCGCAGTGCAAGGCCCGCCGCAAGATTGCCCCCGGCGCTATCGCCGATCAGCACGACCTTGTTGTTGGCCGAAAGCAGATGCTTCAGCACGGCAAAGGCGTCATCCGTCTGTGCCGGCCAGCGATATTCGGGAGCCAGGCGATAATCGACGGAAACGAGTTCTGCACCGGCAAAATCGGCAATCTCCGCGCAGATGGCATGATGGCTCTCCAGCGAACCGACGACGAAACCGCCGCCATGGAGATAGAGAAGTACCGTGCGCGTGCTGATCTTGCGGGGACGGTAGCGCCGGATCGGAATGCGCTGGACCACGCCGTCGGCAAAAATCATTTCCGGCGGCAGCGGGCGGTCGAATCGGGCGCAAAGGGCATCGTACCAGTTTCGCTGCTGCTCGACCGACGCTTCGACCGCGTCGGCGGGATACAAACTATCGCAAATCTCGAGAAACTGCAGGATGGCTTTTTCGGTAGGGACAGGCGATTGAGCGGACATGAAGAGTCCTTTCGATTTGGGACATGCAGATCCATGCCCTTGGCCGACTCTGCCATCATCATGCGCCTTCAAAACGGAGGCAATCTGTCTGGTCGCGACCCATGGATGTCGCGGCGTCCACTATTTTTGGCCTGCGGGGCGGAGACTTGCCGCCGCTTCAGAAAAAGCCATAATTTTTTTGCCGTCGACCCAAGGAACGCCATCGGAGAAACGTCTCAATGCCGAAATAGCATCTTGCTTGATAGCTTGGGGGTAGGTGCGCATTGGATGCGGAGCTCATAGAACGGGCGCAGCGCGGTGACCGGGAGGCCTTTGGGCAGTTGGTCTCGCGCCATTATGATTTCGTCCATGCGACGGCGTGGCGGTGGTCGGGCAGTTCCACCGATGCGGACGACATCGCCCAGGATGTCTGTGTCAAGCTCGGCGCGGCGATCCGCGGCTTTCGCGGCGCCAGTCGTTTCAGGACATGGCTCTACACCCTGACGCTGAACGCCGCCCGCGACCATAGGCGCAAGCTGGCTCGAGAAGAACAGACGTTCCGTGCTTATGCCGCCGAACCACTGCCCGATGCGCCCAGTAAGAATGACGATGAGATATCGAGCGAATTGTGGGCGGCCGTGCGCGCTTTGCCGGAAAGGCAATGCGACGCGGTGCTGCTCGTCTATGGCGAAGGCCTCAGCCATTCCGCTGCCGCCGATATTATGGGCTGCTCGGAAACAACCGTCTCCTGGCAGGTGCATGAAGCGCGCAAGAGACTGAAGGCCATGCTCGGCAAGGAAGAGGTATGACCGTGGACAAGAAACTGGAAAAACTCTCCCGCACCGCGCCGCCTGCAGCCGATCCGGAGGCGCGCACGCGTGCGCTTGCCGCCGCCATGCAGGCGTTCGACGACGCAGGAAATGATACTGCCGCAGCCCAAGGAAATCTGAAGGGCTGGCGTCAAAGCTCCGTCATCAACTGGATATGGAGCCCTGCCATGAACAAGAAATTCCTTGCCGGTTCAGCCCTTGCGACGCTGCTCGTCATTCCCGCTGCCGGTTATCTCGTGATAGCGCTGAATCACAACGGGCTGCCGATCGTCGATCAGGAAAAGATCGCGAGTGACGTCTCGCAAAATAATGCGCCAGAGCCGGCCGAACCCGTCGAGGTCGCACCTCAGCTTGCCCAAGCACCGGCGAAAGAGAAGCAGCCGGCAGCTCAATCATCGGCGGCTGATAGCACCCGAGGCTTGCAGGACGAGGAGCAGTCGGCCGCCGCTAAACCCGCTGCGCCTTCTGAATTCGATGCCGGCAAGATCGCCCCGCTGACGAAGTCCGAGGGCTCGGCTGCGGCGCTCGGCGCGGCCAAACGCGTCGCGCCGGCCGCTCCCGGCGCTCCCCAACCGCAATTGGCCGAACCGATGGCCGCCGCCCCCTCGCCTTTGCCGCCGGCGGAAGGGCGTGTGCAGATCCAGCCCGATGCCAATCGCGAGCGCTTTGCCAATGCTGCGGCAAATCCGGTCAAGAGCGTTGCAACCGACCCGGTTTCGACCTTCTCCGCCGATGTCGACAGCGCCTCCTATTCCTTTGTCCGCCGATCGTTGACGAGCGGGGCGATGCCCGATCCGCAATCGGTTCGCGTCGAGGAAATGATCAACTATTTCCCCTATGACTGGCCGCGTCCAGACAATGCCGATCAGCCTTTCAAGGCGACCGTAACGGTGATGCCGACACCGTGGAACCACGACACGCAATTGATGCATGTGGCGATCAAGGGCTATGATATCGCGCCGGCGACGACGCCGCGTGCCAATCTGGTTTTCCTGATCGACGTTTCGGGTTCGATGGACGAGCCGGACAAGCTGCCGCTGCTGAAGAGCGCCTTCCGTCTGCTGGTCAACAGGCTGAAGGCCGACGACACCGTCTCGATCGTTACCTATGCCAGCAATGCCGGCACGGTGCTTGAACCGACACGCGTGGCCGAAAAATCGAAAATCCTCTCGGCGATCGACAGACTGGAGCCCGGCGGCTCGACCGGCGGCGCCGAGGGCATCGAGGCGGCTTACGATCTTGCCAAACAGGCCTTCGTCAAGGGCGGCGTCAACCGCGTGATGCTGGCAACCGATGGCGACTTCAATGTAGGCCCGTCGAGCGACGAGGAGCTGAAACGCATCATCGAAGAGAAGCGCAAGGACGGCATCTTCCTGACCGTTCTCGGCTTCGGACGCGGCAATCTCAACGATTCCCTGATGCAGACGCTGGCGCAGAACGGCAATGGCAGCGCCGCCTATATCGACACCCTGGCGGAAGCGCAGAAGACGCTGGTCGAAGAGGCCGGATCGACACTGTTTCCGATTGCCAAGGATGTGAAGTTCCAGGTCGAGTTCAATCCGGAACGGATCGCCGAATATCGGCTGATCGGCTACGAGACGCGCGCCCTTAACCGCGAGGATTTCAACAATGACCGCGTCGATGCCGGCGATATCGGCTCAGGCCACAGCGTCACGGCGATCTATGAGATTACGCCCAAGGGAAGCCCCGCGGTCATGAACGACGACCTGCGTTATGGCGCAGCCGACAAGACGCCGGCCGAGACAGCGGACAGCGGGCGCCGGGGTGAGCTTGCCTTCGTCAAGATGCGCTACAAGCGGCCGGGCGAGGATAAGAGCGCCCTCATCACCACGCCCGTCGGCGACGGCAATGCGGTCGCCAGCGTCGATGCCGCGCCACAGGATGTCCGCTTCTCGGTGGCTGTCGCCGCCTTCGGCCAGAAACTGAGCCGCCTCCCCGCCCTCGACACTTATTCCTATCAGGCGGTTGCCGATCTGGCCGCGGCATCGCGGGGGGCGGATCCCTTCGGCTACAGGTCGGATTTCCTCGGGCTCATCAGGCTGGCCGACGGTCTCAGTCAACGGTGAGCTGCGAAGCACCCAGAAAGCGCGGCCGCCCGAGGCGCGGCCGCGCCTGCATGAGTTTACCCCGGTCTCGACCCATTGGCCGTGACATAAACGGCGTAGAGAGACGTAGTCCCGGTGATAAAGAGGCGGTTCAATTTCTCTCCGCCGAAAGTCACGTTGGAGACGAGCTCGGGAATATGGATCTTGCCCAGCAGCGTGCCATCCGGATCATAGGCGTGCACGCCGTCGGCCGCACTTGTCCAGATCCTGCCCTTCCGGTCCACGCGAAACCCATCGAACATGCCGACAGTACATTCTGCGAACACGCCGAGGTCGCTCACCGTCCCGTCGCCTGATACCGCGAGCTTTCGGATATGACGCGGACCACCCGGCAAGTGCGATGCACCGGTGTCGGCGACGTAGAGAACCGACTCGTCGGGCGAGAAAGCCAGACCGTTCGGCTTGATGAAATCCGACGTCATCTGATCGGTCACGCCAGTTTCCGGATCATGTCGGTAGACATGGCATCCGCCGATTTCCTCTTCGCCATAGTCGCCTTCATAGTCGTGAAGTATGCCGTAGCTCGGATCGGTAAACCAGATTGTGCCGTCGGACTTGACGGTCACATCATTCGGAGAATTGAGCCGCCTGCCCGCGATCCGGTCGGCGAGCACGCTGACCTTGCCGTCAAACTCCGTCCGGGTGACCCGGCGTGCCAGATGCTCGCAGGTGATCAGCCGGCCCTGATTATCGACGGTGTTGCCGTTCGAGTTGTTGCTGGGCGAGCGGAAGACGGAGGTATGTCCGCTGGTATCGTCGTAGCGCATCATGCGGTTGTTCGGGATATCCGAGAAGACCAGATAGCGTCCGGCGGCAAACCAGGCCGGTCCCTCCAGCCATCGGCCGCCCGTCCAGAGGCGTTCGACCCGAGCATGGCCGACGAAGCAGCTTTCAAAGCGCGGGTCGAGGACCTCGAACCCGGTACCTTCGATTTCACCGAACATAAGTCTTCCTCCGCAAGATTGTTATCGATATCATAATGCTCGGATTTCGGAGATTCGTATAGCCGGCAAGGCGCCGGTAACCTAGCAAATCCGGTAAGAAGCAGGCTTTTCCGGCTGTGGAGCCGCATACTTCCTGGATAAAATCGATTGTGCGATGATAGCGATAACTTTATCGTGTGCTGAATTATACAATTCCGGCGTTGTTTGAAAGCGGAGAGCAGTGAAAAACGACGATGAGCCAAAGGTCAAGCGCCTCAAGGCTGGAGACGCTCAAAAGCTGACGATGGCTGAGGTCGCCAAATATGTCGGCGTATCGGCCATGACCGTTTCGCGCGCCTTTCGCCAGGATGCAAGTGTTTCCGAAGAAACGCGAAAGCGCATCATGGAAGCCGTCGACGCGCTCGGCTACGTGCTGGATCTCTCCGCCGGCAGTCTTTCCTCGCGGCGCAGCGGCTTCATCGCGGCGCTGGTGCCCTCAATCAACAATTCGAATTTCTCCGACACCGCCCGTGGCATTACCGATGCACTGGAGAATACCGGCCTTCAGCTTCTTCTCGGCTATACCGACTATTCCGCCGAGAAAGAAGAAAAACTGATCGAGGCGATGCTGCGCCGGCGTCCCGAAGGCATCATCCTGACAGGCGGTTCGCATACCGACCGTGCGAGGCGCATGCTCGATAAGGCAGGCATTCCGGTGGTGGAAACCTGGGAGCTTCCGGAGGAGCCGATCAACCATGTCGTCGGCTTTTCCAATAGCGAGGCGATGTCGCTGCTAGTGCGGACGCTGGCCAGCCAGGGCTATCGGAGGTTCGGCTATATCGGCGGAACGACGGCGCGCGATACGCGCGGCAGCCAGCGGCGAAGCGGTTTCCTGAAGACGGTCGAGGAACTGGGCCTCGGGCCGGGCCGGGCGATTTCCTTCGGCGTACCGCCGATCACCATGGAACAGGGCGGTCAGGCGATTATGAGCCTGCTGGAGCGCTGGCCGGACACGGAAGTGGTTCTCTGCGTCTCCGACCTTTCCGCCTTCGGTGCGATCATGGAATGCAAGCGCAGGGGAATGAAGGTGCCGGGAGATATCGCCATTGCCGGCTTCGGCGACTACGAGATCTCGTCAGTCTGTCATCCCAGTATCACCACGATCAATGTCGACTGTTACGGCATCGGCCGGCAGGCCGCCGTCCGCCTGCTCGATGCGCTGCAAGGCAGCGGCGAGGCGACCGGCGACGAGATCACATTGACGAGCTACAGAGTCGTGCTGCGCGAAAGCACCGATCGCAGCGGTGCCTCATAGTTAGGCACCGGCGTTAGAAGGCGATCTGCACCTTCATCGACTTGCTGCGGTCGCTTGCCAGTTCGAAAGCGGCGACGGCCTCGTCGATTGCGAAGACGCCTGTCAGCAGCGGCTTCAGATCGGCGCGGCGCGCGTTGATCAGCTCGACGGCGAGCCCGAACTCCTCGTGAAAGCGGAATGTGCCGCGCATCTCGATTTCCTTTGCAACGATCATGTTTTGCGGAATGGAGACATCGCCGCCAAGGCCGAGTTGCACGAGAACGGCACGGGGCTTCAGCACCTCAAGGCCGGCGCGCACGGCCCGTTCATTGCCCGACGCCTCGAACATGACATCGAAATATCCCTTGTCGGCGCCGTAAGCGGCAAGGTCGGATGCATGCGTGGCAACGTTGATCGTGCGATCGGCGCCGCTGGTGCGGGCGATCGTCAGAACGCTGTCGGTGACGTCGGTCGCGGCGATTTCACGGGCGCCGAGAACGCGGGCGGCCACGATCGCCAGCATCCCGATCGGACCGCAGCCGGTGACCAGCACCCGCTTGCCGAGCAGCGATCCGGCGCGGCTTGCCGCATGCAGCGTGACGGCAAAGGGTTCGGCGAAGGCGGCCTCATGAATAGAAATGCCGTCGGCGACCTTGTGGCATTGCCAGCGCTCCGCCACCAGCCGCTGGCGGAAGCCGCCCTGAATGTGCGGCATGGGCATGGCGCTGCCGTAGAATCGCATGTTCAGGCAGTGGTTCTGCTGTCCCTTCAGGCAATATTGGCAATGGCTGCACGGCCGGCTCGGGGAAACCGCGACGCGGTCTCCAATGGCAAGGTCGCTCACGCCGGCACCCAGCGCCTTGACTGTGCCGGCGATTTCGTGGCCGAGGATCATCGGTTCGCGCAGCCGAACGGTGCCGAAGCCGCCGTGATTGTAATAATGCAGATCGGAACCGCAGATGCCGCCGGCTTCGATGGCAACCTCCACCTGCCCCGGTCCTGCAATCTCCGCTTCGCGCTCTTCGACCCTGAGGTCCTTTGCAGCGTGAATGACGATGGCTTTCATGTCGAACTCCTCACACGACCGGCGTCGGAAGCGCGCGACCGGCAAAATGCGCGGCGAGATTGTCTCTGGCCAGTTTGCCCATGGCCCTGCGGGTCTCGATGGTGCCGGAGCCGTGATGGGGCTGCAGCACGACGTTCGGCAGCGTCAGGAAGCGCGCATCGATTTTCGGCTCGTTGAGGAAAACGTCAAGGCCGGCGGCCTGGATGGTGCGGTTCTGAAGCGCTGCGATCAGCGCTTCCTCGTCGACGGTCGTTCCGCGCGAAACATTGATCAGCATGCCTTCCGGACCGAGCGCTTCCAGCACCTGGGCGTTGATGATCTTCATTGTCGCGGCCCCTCCGGGAACGATGACGATCAGGAAGTCGGCCCAATTGGCAAGCGCGACCAGATTGGCTTCATAGCCATAAGCGACATCCTGGTCCCTATTGCGGGCGAAATAAGAGATGTCGCAGCCGAAAGCGGCAGCCCGCTTGGCGATCGCCTTGCCGATCCGCCCCATGCCGACGATCCCGACCTTCTTGCCCGAAACCCGCGTTACCAGCGGCATGGGAACGTTGCCCCACTGACCGGTGCGGACGAAAACGTCGGCCTGCGGAATCTGGCGTGCCGTGGAAAGCAGCAGTCCGATGGCGATATCGGCGACGTCTTCGGTCAGCACGTCAGGTGTATTCGTCACGCGAATGCCGTTGGCGCGGGCATAGGAGAGGTCGATCGCGTCGGTGCCGACGCCGTAGCAGGAAACGATCTCCAGCTTCGGCAGTTGCTTCATCAGCTCGGCGGAAGCGCCGAGTTCGCCGCGCGTCGCGATGGCGCGGATATTGCTGCCGACTTTTGAAATCAGTTCCTGGCGATCCGCGGCTTCCCACAGGCGGTGGACGCGGTAGCTCGCCTCCAGATCGACCATGTCCCACTCTGGATAGGCCCCGGCCATCAAGATTTCTACGTCAGGCATTGCGTCTTCGTCTCGCATTTTGGCTGTTGATTATGTTATCGATAACATATAATTCGAGATAGGGATGTCAAGTGAGTTTCACCGCAAGTGGCGGTATAAGCCGTCATTCGCCGCGACACCGGAGGAGTGATTTGCATGAAGAACCTGTTTGATCTGACCGGGCAGCTTGCCCTGATCACCGGCTCGAGCCAGGGGATCGGTTTTGCGCTGGCCGAGGGCCTGGCGCAGCATGGCGCCGAGGTCGTCATCAACGGCCGCACGCCCGAAAGCGTCAAACGCGCAGTCGAAAGCCTCAAGGCTCAAGGTCTTTCTGCCCATGCGTCGATCTTCGACGTCACCAGCAAGGACGCTGCTGCGCAGGGTATCGCCGCGATCGAAGCCGATATCGGTCCGCTCGACATCCTGATCAACAATGCCGGCATGCAGTTCCGCACGCCGCTGGAAGATTTCCCGGCGGACAAATGGGAATTGCTCCTGACCACCAATATTTCCAGCGTGTTTTACGTCAGCCAGGCGGCCGCCAAAGCCATGATCGCCCGCGGGCATGGCAAGATCATCAACATCGCCTCGGTTCAGAGCGAGCTCGCCCGTCCGGGCATAGCTCCCTATACGGCGACCAAGGGCGCGGTGCGGAATCTGACCCGCGGTATGTGCGCCGACTGGGCCAAGCACGGCCTGCAGATCAACGCGATTGCGCCGGGCTATTTCAAGACGCCGCTCAACCAGGCGCTCGTCGATAATCCGGAATTCTCGTCCTGGCTCGAAAAGCGGACGCCGGCCGGACGCTGGGGCAATGTCGAGGAACTGGTAGGTGCCGCCGTCTTCCTTTCGGGACGCGGTTCGTCCTTCATCAACGGCCACACGCTTTATGTCGACGGCGGCATCACGACCTGCCTCTAAGGGAGGCGAGACGATGGACGTTGAGAAAGAGGCACTGCCCTTTGCCGTGGTTGTCATGGGCGTCAGCGGTTGCGGCAAATCTTCGGTTGGCGAGCGCCTCGCCGGTCGCAACGGCATGTTGTTTGTGGAAGGTGACCAGCTCCATCCCCCGCGCAATGTCGAGAAGATGGCGAAGGGCATACCGCTCACCGATGAAGATCGCCTGCCGTGGCTCGACCGGATCGGTGAGGAATTAAGGGCGGCGCAAAAGGCGTCGCAGGGATTGGTGATTTCCTGTTCGGCGCTGAAGAGAAGTTATCGGGATAGGCTGCGGCAGGCGGCAGATGGGCCCCTGGCCTTCATTTTCCTGGAGGGGTCGCGTGATCTGCTGTTGTCGCGGATGCAGGCCCGTCAGGGCCACTTCATGCCGGCTTCGCTGCTCGACAGCCAGCTGCAGACGCTGGACCCGCCGATCGGGGAGCCCGGTGTCGTGACGGTGGCGATCGATATGGCTTTGGATGATATGGTGGCGCTGGCTTGCGAGGGGCTGCGAGGCGTGGCCGTCAAGGGAGGAGATTATCATGCGGGATGACCACAGAGCAGATGTCGCCGTCATCGGCGCGGGCATCATGGGAGCGGCGATCGTCACGCGATTGATCGAAACCGGCCACAAAGTATCGGTTTTCGATCTCGATACTGAAAAGGTCGCGGCGTTGGCAGCCAAGGGCGCCCACGGGGCTGCTTCGGTGGAGGATGCGGTTTCGCGGTCGGAATTTTGCGTCCTCAGCCTCAATCATGCAAATATCGTCCGCGCCGTCGTCTTCGGCGAGAAGGGGGTTGCGGCGGCGGCAAGCGCTGACAAGCTGCTGATCGATATGTCTTCGATCGACCCCGCCGAAACCGCCGACATGGCGAAGCGGCTGCGGGGGGAAACGGGCATGGCATGGGTGGATTGCCCGCTTTCGGGCGGTGTGCCCGGTGCCCTCGGCGGAAAGCTGACGATCATGGCCGGTGGCAGCTCTGAGGATTTCGAGCGGGCGCGCGTGGTGATGCGGCATCTTGCCGCCAATTATACGCTGATGGGCGCATCCGGGGCCGGGCAGACCACCAAGCTGATCAACCAGCTGTTCTGCGCCGTGCTGTTCCAGTCGGTCGCTGAAGCCGTCAAGCTGGCGGAAGCCGGCGGTGTGGATCCCTCCGCCATACCGGCCGCCCTTGCCGGCGGCAGGGCGGACAGCCGGATATTGCAGGAGTTCATGGCGAAATTCGCCGCCCGGGATTTCTCGCCGACAGGCAGGATCGACAACATGCTGAAGGATTTGGACTCGCTTCAGGCCTTTGCACTGAGGACAAAAACGCCGCTGCCGATGACGGGCGCGGTGGTGGAAATTCATCGCCTGCTTTGCGCTGCCGGCCTTGGGCCGAAGGACTCTGCCGAGATGATGCGCCTGCTCGACGGATTTGCCGCCGACTGACCTCATTTCAGGCCTGGGAGATTGTCACTTTCCGCTTGACTAATAGGGCGATGTTATCGATAACATGAGGACAGCTGCAGCTTTGGGAGGAGCCACAGTGGAAGCCAAGAGACTGCTGGAGTTCCAATCGATCACCAAAAGCTTCGGCGGCACGCAGGCGCTGCGTGACGTCTCGATCGACCTGCGCGAGGGCGAGATCCTGGCGCTGCTCGGCGAAAACGGCGCCGGGAAATCGACGCTGATCAAGACCCTGGCCGGCATCTACAAGCCCGATAACGGCGACATCCTGTTTCGCGGGCAGAGCTACCATCATCGCCCGCCGAAGCCGAACGAGCGGCAGCCGGTGGCTTTTATCCATCAGGATCTCGGCTTGATCGAGTGGATGACGGTCGGCGAGAATATGGGCCTGTCGCAGGGCTTCTCGATGCGCCGGGGTCTGATCGACTGGAACAGGACGCAGGCGCGCGCGAAAGAGGCCTTGAAGCTGGTCGGCTGCGATTTCGATCCGACGACGCGGGTCTCGGCCCTGTCGCGCACCGAAAAATCCCTGGTCGCCATTGCCCGCGCGCTTGCCGTCGAAGCCGACGTTCTGGTGCTTGACGAGCCGACGGCGAGCTTGCCCGCCGACGAAGTCGATCGGCTGTTCAACGCGATCCGTCCCCTGAAGGAGCGCGGCGTCGGCATGATCTATGTCTCCCACAGGCTGGACGAGATTTTCCGCATCGCCGATCGCGTCGCCGTCCTGCGCGACGGATGCATGGTCGGGCAGAAGCCGGTCAGCGAGACCACTCCCGACGAACTCGTGATGATGATCATCGGCCGCAGCGGCGACAGTCTCTTTTCGAAGACCGAGATCAAGCCCGGCAAGGCGATCGTCAAGGTGCGCGATCTCGTCTGCGCCGGCACGAGCCCGATATCGTTCGATATAAGACAGGGCGAACTTCTGGGCCTCGCCGGCCTGCGCGGCGCCGGTCAGGAACGGATCGGCCGGGCGCTGTTCGGCTGCGAACCTTTCGGCGGCACGATCCTGCTGCATGACCAAACTCCGGACCTTTCGAGCCCGCTAAGCGCAATGGCGTCGGGCATCGGATTGATCGCCCGCGACCGGACGGAGGAATCCGTCGCGCTCTCGCTGTCCATTCGGGAAAATACCTATATCAACCCCGGCGCAGTCGGACGCGGGCTTTTTTCCTTCCTGTCTCCGCGCGGCGAAGCCGACCTTGCCCATGCGATCGGCCAGTCCGTCGGCCTCAGGCCGAACGATCCGGATCTGCCGGTGGAAGCTCTATCGGGCGGCAACCAGCAGAAGGTCGTCGTCGGCCGCTGGCTGGCGACCGGCCGGAAGCTGCTGATCGCCGAAGATCCGACCGCCGGAGTCGACATCGGCGCGCGTGCGGAAATCTACCGCCTGATCACGCAGGCGCTGGAAGCTGGTCTCGCAGTCGTCGTGGTCTCGACGGACTTCGAGGAAATCGCCCATATCTGCCACCGCGCGCTGGTTTTCTCGCGCGGCAAAATCGTCAGCGAACTGACTGGAAGCGCCCTGACGACGGAGGCGGTGATAACGGCCGCATCCGCATCGGAAGCTGCTTGAGCCATCGGGAGAACAGCCATGCAATCCATTGAATCCACCGCGCTGGAGCCGACCAAGAGCGAAATGGCCGGCTTGTCCGCCGGACAGAAGATCGGGCGCCTGATTCCGGTTTATGGTCTGGTGATCCTGACAGTCGGCCTGATCCTGCTCTTTTCGATCATGCTGCCGGATACGTTTCCGACGGTCCTGAATGTCCGCTCGATCGTCTCCGACAAGGCGATCATCGCGCTTCTGTCGCTGGCCGCGATGATCCCGATGGCCTCGGGCCGCATCGACCTGACCGTGGGTTACGGCATCGTGCTCTGGCACATTCTCGCCATCAGCCTGCAGACGGTCTACGGCCTTCCCTGGCCGGTCGCCGTCCTCATCGTTCTCGCGCTTGGCGTCCTCACCGGCTTCATCAACGGTCTGCTCGTCGAGGTCGCCAAGATCGACAGCTTCATCGCCACCCTCGGCACCGGTACGGTCCTTTATGCGCTTGCCCTTTGGCACACCGGCGGCCGGCAGGTGGTCGGCGTCCTGCCTGAAGGTTTCTACGCGCTGAACGGCACCATGCTGTTCGGCCTGCCAATTACCGGCTTCTACGTGCTGCTGATCGCGATCTGCATGTGGATCGTGCTCGAATACCTGCCGATCGGCCGTTATCTCTATGCCATCGGCGCCAATCCCAAGGCCGCGGCCCTCAACGGCATTCCCGTCCGCAAATTCGTGATGGGCGCATTCGTCACGTCAGGCCTGCTGGCGGCCCTGACCGGGGTCCTGCTGGCCTCGAAGCTGCGCATCGGCCAGGCGAGCGTCGGCCTCGAATATCTGCTGCCGGCTCTCGTCGGCGCTTTCCTTGGGTCGACGACGATCAAGCCGGGACGGGTGAATGTCTGGGGCACCTTGATCGGCGTCATCATCCTGGCGGTGGGGATATCTGGAATTCAGCAATTCGGCGGATCGTTCTTCGTCGAACCGCTGTTCAACGGCGTGACCCTGCTGATTGCCATCGGCATCGCAGGCTACGCCCAGCGCAAGCGCGGAGCTGTGAGGAGGATCACACCCGCATCCAAATGAGGATGCCGGCCCGGCCGGCATTTCATAACAAACAAAATGGAGGAGTGAACATGAAGCGCAGGACCTTATTGCAGGCAACGGTCGCAACCGTCGCCGTTATGCTGAGCATGCCGGCACTGGCCGATTCCATGGCCGACGCCAAAGCCGTGGTCGAGAAATATGCCTCCAAGGTGAGCGCATGGGATGGCCCGACGAGCGGCCCCAAAGGCGCCACCGGAAAGAACATCGTCATTCTTGCAGCCGATATGAAAAACGGCGGTATCCTCGGCGTCGCCAATGGCGTGCAGGAAGCGGCCAGCGCGCTCGGCTGGACGGTGAAAGTGCTCGACGGCGCTGGTTCGATCGGCGGCCGGACGGCGGCCTTCGGCCAAGCCATGGCGCTGAAGCCCGATGGTATCATCATCAACGGCTTTGACGCCGTCGAGCAGAAGCCGGCAATGGAATCGGCAAAGGCTGCCGGCATTCCGATGGTCTCCTGGCACGCCGCCTCGGCCGTCGGCCCGGTTCCCGAAGTCGGCGTCTTCGCCAACGTCACCACCGATGCGATGGAAGTATCGAAGTCCGCGGCCGATTGGGCCTTCGCCGATGCCGGCGGCAAGCCGGGTGTCATCATCTTCACCGACTCGACCTATGCGATCGCTATCGCCAAGGCCGACCGCATGAAGAAGGAGATCGAGGATCTCGGCGGCACGGTGCTCGAATATGTCGACACGCCGATCGCCGAAACCTCCCAGCGCATGCCGCAGCTGACCACGTCGCTTCTGCAGAAGTACGGCGCCAAGTGGACGCATTCGCTGGCGATCAACGACCTCTATTACGACTTCATGGGACCGTCGCTCGCCTCTGCCGGCATTCCAGGCGACGGAAAGCCGGTCAACGTCGCCGCGGGTGACGGTTCGGAGAGCGCCTATCAGCGCATTCGCGCCAAGCAGTATCAGGCCGTCACGGTCGCCGAGCCGCTCAACCTCCAGGGCTGGCAGCTCGTCGACGAACTGAACCGCGCTTTTGCGGGTGCGCCGTGGTCGGGCTACGTGTCGCCGCTGCACGTGGTGACCAGCGCGAACGTCGAATTCGACGGCGGGCCGAAGAACAGCTTCGATCCCGATAACGGCTATCGCGATCAATACAAGAAAATCTGGGGCAAATAAGCCTTCCCAAGGGCGTATCTGCGGATACGCCCTTACCCCCGCTGACACCACGCCAATATCGATCCAGCTCCGGCGAGTTTTGGAAAAGAGAACCCATGATCATTCGTTATGCTTTGTTTGAAGGCGAAATCCATCCCGGCCGAGAAGAGGAATTCCGCGCCTTTGTCAGGCAGCGGCTCGTCCCTCTCTGGACGAAATTTCCGGGCGCCGAGGAAGTCCGGGTGCTTGACGGAATGGAGCGCGACGAAGGCGCTCCTGTCTATGCCATGGCTCTCGCCATACGTTATCCCGATATGGATGCGGTCAATGCAGCGCTTCGCTCCCATGTGCGCTTCGAGAGCCGCGAGGTCACCGGCGAACTCCTGCAGCTCTTCACCGGCAAGGTGCATCACCACGTCTTCCAGGCCAACGAATACCCGCCGGCCATTGCCTGACCGCCGGGCATTTTCCGCGCCGACTGGAGCGACGGACGCTGCCCGGCCGTAAGATCGAGAACAGCGATCGAACAATTTTAAAGCGCCTGCGAACGAGCGTTCCAGGCGCTTTTCCTATTGGGACGCTGCCAAGCCCGCGGGCACCGGCCTTTGGCACAATTTTTCATCAGCGCCGCCATTATTAAATTAAATAGTCTACTGATTTAGTGGGCAATGCTCCATCTTACCCCGCATGGGCGCCACGGCGAGGCAGATAACCGCATGATTCGCCGGGAGGGCTTCTTCTTCCAACCACGTAGATCCGCAGCATCGCATGAGCAATAATTCCGAATTTCTCTGGTATATTCCAAACGATGTCAGGCCCGGCCATCGCGGCGATTCCGCCGTCGACAATCACAACAGCCTCGACACGCTGACCAGCCATGCGAAGGCGCTTGAGGAGCACGGCTGGAAGGGCGCGCTCATCGGCACCGGCTGGGGCCGTCCCGACACGTTCACCGTCGCGGCCTCGCTCGCGGCGCGCACCACCACCTTCGAGCCGCTGATTGCGATCCGCCCGGGTTATTGGCGGCCGGCAAATTTCGCGTCCGCAGCGGCGACGCTCGACCACCTCACGGGCGGTCGCGTGCGGATCAACATCGTCTCGGGCAAGGACAACCTGTCGGCTTACGGCGACAGCGAGGGCGATCAGGCGCATCGTTATAGCAGGACGAGGGAGTTCATGCGGCTGGTGCGCAGGTTATGGACCGAAGAAAACGTCACCTCCGCGGGAGAGCATTTCCGGGTTGCCGAATCCACCGTGGTGCCGCGCATCGAGGTTCGCGGCGACCGCCGGCACCCGAAACTCTATTTTGGTGGCGCATCCGAGGCGGCCGAACGGGTGGCGGCGGCCGAGGCCGATGTCCAGCTTTTCTGGGGCGAGCCGCTCGATGGTGTCCGCGAGCGGATAGATCGGCTCAAGGGACTGAGCCGGGACCTCGACCGCGACCTTCCACCGTTGGAATTCGGGCTGCGGATAACGACGCTGGTTCGGGACACGACGGATGAGGCATGGGCCGATGCCGAGGCGAAAGTCGCCGAGATGGCGAAGAACAAAGGCGCCGGCTGGCACGATCACCAGGGTGCACTTGCCGTGGGCCAGCAGCGGCTGCTCGCTCTTCACGAGCGCGGCGACGTGCTCGACGATAATCTCTACACCGCGCCGGGCAAGTTCGGCGGCGGCGGGGCCGGCACCACTTGGCTGGTCGGCTCGGCGGAAGAGGTCGCCCGCTCACTGCGCAAATATCAGGAACTGGGAATCACGCATTTCGTGCTTTCGGATACGCCTTACCTCTCCGAGATCAAGCGTCAGGGCGATCAGCTTCTGCCGCTGCTGCGTGGCTGACCCCGCTGATGGGCAATTCCATGAGCACACGATGTCGGATCGTTGCAGCACATTGTTGCGGCCGGAATTGTAGGCGACGTAGAGTCGGCGCCAAGCATCGTTTGCGCTGCCGCAGTGCATCCGAAGTGACTCGCGATTTCCGTCCGGCGTTCCCCGGATCATTGTCCGAGTGCAAGGCGGCGAAAGAGTTGAGCGCCGAATTTACAACAGCAGATGTCGGCCGTTGCTGTGAAACAACTTAGCATACTCTTCCCGCATGGCGGCGGTGCAAGAAATGCGCACAAGATATACGAAAAACGCAGCTTACTGGCTCTCTGCCGTCTCCGTTTACATTCTCTAAAATATATTCCCCTAAATTTTTAGGATATCGGGAAGGCGTTCTCAGGATCGTCACCTACGCCATGACGGCGAGCCGGGCTTCCGAAATCTTGCACGAAATCGACGATGTTACTTTCCGCGCTTCTGGGCATTGGCTCGGCCGCTCCCGGACAATGTGCAGTGCATGCGAAGTGGCATGTCGGGCGCGAACAGCGCCTCGGGACGCGTTCGGGTGGGGATCGAGGACCGCACGCTTGAATGAGGAGTCGCGAGCGATCCTGATGTCCCAGCGACTTTTGACAACCTCGCCAACCATGGAGAGTGCCAATGAACAGCATTAAGAATTTCGGGATCGCGGTGCGTCTCACCCTCGGCTTCAGCTTCCTGGTTCTGTTGATGGCCGGCCTGGCCATCTATTCGGCGGTCGAGGTCGCGAAGATCAACAGCGATCTTGAAACGATCAATGACGTCAACAGCGTCAAGCAACGCTTTGCCATCAACTATCGCGGCAGCGTGCATGATCGGGCGATCGCCATCCGCGACGTGACCCTGGTGACCTCGGCGGATGAACGCAAGGCCGCCGAGGCGCTGATCGACAAGCTCGCGGCCACTTATGCCGAGAATGAAAAGCGCATGGCCGACATGGTTGCATCCCCGGCAGGTGCCACGGATCAGGAAAAAGCCATTCTCAACGAGATTGCCGGCATTCAGGCGAAAACCAATCCTCTGGTCGCCGAGATCATCGCGCTGCAGGAGAAGGGCGACGGCGAGGCGGCGCGCAAGATCCTGCTCGAACAGGCCCGTCCGGCTTTCGTGCAGTGGCTCGGCGCCATCAATAAATTCATCGACTATCAGGAAGCGCTGAACAAAACGATCGGCGGTAAGGTTCGCAGTTCGGCAAGCGGGTTCAAGCCGATCGTGCTGACGGCGCTGGGGATCGCGGCTCTTCTCTCTATTTTCGCTGCCGTCATCACATCCCGTACGATCATCGGTCCGCTGGCAAAACTCCAGCTTTCGCTAAAAGCGATGGCGGAAGGCAATCTCGACGGCGACCGTCGCCTCGAAGCGCGCGGCGACGAGATCGGCAAGCTCGCGCGCGCCGTGGCCAGCTTGCGTGACGCGATTTCAGCGAAGGCGGAACGGCAAGCCGATGCGGAAAGCAAGCGGGCTGTCGCGGAGCGGCAACGCCTCGAGCAGGATGCCAGCGAACGCCGCACCCTTGCGGAGCAAACGGACCAGGCTGTCGGCCGGCTTGGGGACGCCTTGCAGGCCCTGGCAGACGGCGACCTCACGCAGCAGATCGACACGCCGTTCATTCCGTCCCTGGAAAAGCTCCGCGCCGATTTCAATGCCGCGGTCGAAAAGCTCCGTGCCGCCATGCAGAAGGTTTCTCAGAACGCCAGCGCCATCGCGGCCGGCGCACAGGAGATCCGGTCGGCCTCGGACGATCTCGCCAAGCGGACCGAACAGCAGGCCGCTTCCGTCGAGGAAACCGCCGCTGCTCTGGAAGAGATCACGACCACTGTCGCCGACTCAAGCCACAGGGCCCAGGAAGCCGGGGAGCTCGTCCGCAAGACCAAGGACAATGCGGAACGCTCGGGCAGCGTCGTTCGCGATGCGGTCGACGCCATGGGCAAGATCGAATCTTCCGCCACCGAGATCGGAAGCATCATCGGCGTCATCGACGAGATCGCCTTCCAGACCAACCTGCTGGCGCTGAATGCCGGCGTCGAAGCCGCCCGCGCCGGTGAAGCCGGCAAGGGCTTTGCCGTCGTCGCCCAGGAAGTGCGCGAATTGGCGCAGCGTTCCGCCAAGGCGGCAAAGGAGATCAAGGAACTGATCAACGCTTCGAACGGCCATGTGAAGAGCGGCGTCGCCCTCGTCGGCGAGACCGGAAAGGCCTTGCAGGAGATTGCCGCGCAGGTGCAGCAGGTCGACGGCAATGTCGGCGCGATCGTCGGCGCTTCGCAGGAACAGGCGACGGGGCTGAAAGAAATCAACGCCGCTGTCAACAGGATGGATCAGGGCACGCAGCAGAACGCCGCCATGGTGGAGGAAGCGACAGCTGCCGCCCATAACCTCGCCAAGGAAGCCGATGCGCTGTTCCAGTTGCTCAGCCAGTTCAATATCGGCGGAGCGGTGGCATCAAGGCGCATGACGCCGCCCGCCGCGGCAGCGCAGCACGCTCAACCTGTCGCCTCGCCCGCTCGGCAGATGATCGCGAAGATCGGCAAGTCGTTCCAGGGCGGCGCGGCGGTCCAGGGGAACGCGGCATTGGCGGGCGATTGGGAAGAATTCTGATCGCGGAAGCGCTCCTGCGCCCCTGCCATAATTTGAAATGAGGAAGGGCAGCGTTTGCTGCCCTTCGCGTTTTCGTGCCTACGCCCGAGCCGGGGCCCTGGCTGGAAGCAGGGCGTTGACCACGACTGCAACCGCGATGTTTGCCGCCAGCGCCAGCAGGCCGGTATAGACGGTGAAGGGTTCGCCGCCGAGGCTGATCAGATGCAGAGGCTTCCAGCCGGCATCCCAGACCAGGAAGGTGCCGCCGCAGAAGCCGACGAACCAGCCGGCAAGCAGGCCGGGTGCACGGAACCAGCCGGTGTAGAGACCGAAGACCAGCGCCGGGAGCGTCTGCAGGATCCAGATGCCGCCGAGCAGTTGCAGGTCGAGGGCAAACTGCGTCGGCAGGAAAAGGATGACGAGAAGCGCGCCGACCTTGACCACCAGCGATGTCACCTTAGCGACCTTGGCCTCGCCTGCATCGCTGACTTTGGGATCGACATAGGCCTTCCAGAAGTTGCGGGTGAAGAGATTGGCCGCGCCAATGCTCATCACCGCCGCCGGCACCAGTGCGCCGATGGCGATCGCGGCAAAGGCGAAGCCGGAGAACCAGCCCGAAAACAGCGTCTTGAACAGCGTGGGAACGACGTCGTTCGCACTGTCAAGCTTCAGGTTGGCGGCATGGCCCATATAGCCGAGCAGCGCCAGAAGGCCGAGCAGCAGCGTATAGGCCGGCAGCATGATCGCATTCTTGCGGATCGTCTTGCCGCTGTTGGAGGCAAAGATGCCTGTCAGCGTATGCGGATACATGAAGGCCGCAAGCGCCGAGCCCAGAGCGAGCGTGGCATAGGCGACGTACTGATTGCCGCCCAGCAGCAGGTTGCCGGAGCCCTTGGCCTGGAAGGCCGCATCGGCCGAGGCGAAGACATTGGCGTAGCCGCCGAGCTTCGACGGGATCAGCGCGACCGCGGCGATCACCACGATATAGATCATGATGTCCTTGACGAAGGCGATCAAGGCGGGCGCGCGCAGGCCCGCCGAGTAGGTATAGAGCGCCAGCACGATGAAGGCGATCGCCAGCGGCAATTCGCCATGCAGTCCGAGCGCCTTCAGGACCGCCGTCATGCCGACGAGCTGCAGGGCGATGTAAGGCATGGTGGCGATGACGCCGGTCGCCGCGACGGCAAGCTCGAGACCGCGCGATCCATATTGACCATGGACGACGTCGGCTGCCGTCACATAGCCGAAATCCTTGGCACGTTTCCACAGCACCGGCATAACCATGAACACGAAGGGGTAGACGACGATCGTATAGGGCAGCGCGAAGAAGCCGTAGGCGCCGACCGTGTAGACCAGCGCCGGGACGGCGATCACGGTATAGGCCGTATAGAAATCGCCGCCGACGAGGAACCAGGTAATCCAGGTACCGAAGTTGCGTCCGCCGAGACCCCATTCATCGATATGAGCCAGCGTCTCGGGCTTGCGCCAGCGGCTGGCGACGAAACCCATGACGGTGACGAGGGCGAAAAAGAAGATGAAGACGGCAAGCGCCGTGACGTTGATGTCAGTCGTCATGGCGAACACTCCGATAGGCGATCCAGGTCAGCGTCGCTGTGATCGGTACCCAGAGAAGCTGATACCAATAGAAGAAGGGAAAGCCGAAAAGCGACGGCTCGCGGAGATTGTAGAATGGCGGCCAGAGCAGCCCTATGTACGGGATGATAAGCAGCCAGAGCGCTGCCTTGCTATGTGGTCTTTCCATGTCGGGTACCTTTCAGGCGCCGCGGGGGGCGGTCGCCATGTTCCAGTTGTCGGCGTGGAAGGCGGGTCTGTCAGCCGCAGGCCGCGGCGAGCCCGGTTCGGATCGCTCGACCTTTCCAGCCGATCGAAAGCTAATGTAACGCATATGAATTCCTCCCAACGACTGACACTTGGCCAGCCGCGGATGGAGTCCTATGGCGTCGGTCTTGTCGTCACAAGATGGCCGCGGGGCGGAAATGCCGGCGTCTACCCAGAAGTGGGTAGGCTAGGGTTTCCGCTGACTTTTGAGACGATACCGTGGTCGAGCGCGTAACGGATGAGGCCGGCCGTGGTGGTGATGCCGAGCTTCTTCTTGAGGTTCTTTCGGTGCGTTTCCGCCGTGGCGGAGGTTATTCCGAGCGCTTCGGCAATCTTCCTGTTGCTCCTGCCGG
The DNA here is from genome assembly GCF_030182485.1 of Rhizobium atlanticum. Lineage (NCBI taxonomy): Bacteria > Pseudomonadati > Pseudomonadota > Alphaproteobacteria > Hyphomicrobiales > Rhizobiaceae > Rhizobium > Rhizobium atlanticum. The sequence goes on along the minus strand of NZ_JAQJCJ010000011.1, from coordinate 175,067 downwards.
CAACGATCAGTCCTAGAATGTCGCGCTCGCGAGGCGTCAGGGGATCGCTGCCCTCGTTTGCGCGTTCGCCCATCAGCGCGTCGAAGACCCCCGAGGAGAAATAGGTGCCTCCATCAGCCACGGTCTCGATGGCCGCAACGATCTCGTCCGTCGAAACATCTTTGAGCACGTAGCCGGCTGCTCCATGCATGACCGACGAGGATATATACTCCCGGCTGTCATGCATGGAGAGCATTACGACCCGGGCTTGGGGAAGCTCGTTCCTGAACAGTTCGATCGCATCGATGCCGCTGAGTTTCGGCATGTTGATATCCATCAACACCACCTGCGGCTGGATCTGCCGGGCGATTTCGAGACCCGTTTGCGCGAGCCCGGCGGTACCGGCGACTTCGATATGGTCGAATGTTTCCAACACCGCTTTCAACCCGTCCAGCACCAGCGGATGGTTGTCGACCAGGAGAACCCTGATTTTCGCGCGTTCATTCATGCGGCTTCCGCCTGCTTGCCGGCGGGCAGATTGGCCGATCTCGGCATCATCGCCGTCAGCGTCGTGCCGGACTCGCTGCTGTTGATGAGCAACAGCCCGCGGAAGTGGGCCATGCGCTCCTGCATGTTGCGCAGCCCGAGACCCGATCCGCCGGATCCGCCGTCCTTGCTGCCGTCGAAGCCGGTGCCGTTGTCCGAAATCGTCATGCGGGCGCGGCCGCCGTCGCTCCACAGCTTGACCGAAAGCTTCGAGGCGCCCGAGTGTCGCTCGACATTGTTGAAGGCCTCTTGGGCGACGCGGTAGAGGGCGGTGTTGGCTTCCGCCTTCAGCATGCCATTAAAGCCCGAGGCGTCGATATCAGCCTCGATCCCCGTCCGTTCGGCGAAGTGATGACAGAGAGCCTCGAGCGCCGCGGTCAGGCCGAGATCGTCGAGCACGCGGGGGCGCAGATCGTGCGAGAGCAGCCTTATTTCCTTGATGGCGCCGTTCAGCGCCTCGACGCCGCGCTCGATGGTCAGCGCCGCATCGTCGACATTGGTCCTGACCTTGCGGCCGGCGAAGTCCATTGCATATCGCACGCCGAGAAGGGTCTGCGAGATGCCGTCATGCAGCTCGCGCGCCAGCCGCGTGCGCTCCTCTTCCTGGGTGTCGATGACCCGCTGCGTCAGTTCCTTGAGGCGGCTGTCGGCCATGCGGCGCTCGTGGAAGGTCAGAAGCATGCAGGTCGTGAAGACGACGAGCACCGAGGGCACGGCAATCAGCGCGACGATGACGAAGGTTCGCCTGATGTTGGCGCGCATCACGGCGTTGGCGGCAGCACTCTGAGCAAAGACGTCGTCGAGATAGACGCCGGTTCCCACCACCCAGTGCCATTTGTCGAGGCTGACGACGAAGGAGAGCTTGTCGGCAATCTGTCCCGTGGAAGGTTTCTGCCATTTATATTGATGCAGGCCGCCGCCCGCCTTTGCCGTGGCGATAAGCTCGGCAATCACCTTGTCGCCGTCAGGATCGGTCAGGTCCAGCCAATTCTGGCCATGCCGGAAACTCTGGCGCGGATGGACGATATTGTTGCCGTCATAGTCGTAGACGAAGAAATAGCCATCCCTGCCATAGTCGAGAGAGGTCAGAATCCCAGCCACCCGCTGCTTGGCGGCTTCGTCGTCGGGGCCGGCTTTGTCGTAAATCGTCTGGATGGCGGACAAGGCAAGATTGGTCAGGTTGAGGATTTCGCCTTCCTTGGTCTTCAGCATGTTCTGTTCGAATGTGTCGATGCTGTTCTTGGCGAGATTTGCCGATTGCCAGGTGATGAAGGTGGTGATCGCAAGGATCGAAATGACGAGCGGGACGATCGCCAATGCGATGATCTGGTGTCGTAGGGTCAAGGCTCGTTCCTCCCGAAATGCGTCCGGAATTATGCCCTTTGTCCGACATGAGTCCAGCAGCTTGCCGGCGGTATGAGGTGATGGCTATTCCAGCGGCACGAACAGGCCGAGCTTGACGTCCCGCAGCACCACATTCGTATGCATGCGGCGGATCTGCGGATTGTCAGCCATAATCAGGGCGGCGATGTCGTCATAATGCTCGACGTCGCGGGCGGTCACGATCGCGATCAGATCTACCGCGCCCGTGACGTAATAGACCTGCTGGATATGATCCTGTTTTTCCGCCCAGACGCGGAACTTCGCCAAGGCGTCGTAATTGTCCCGCTCGATCTCCATCCCGACGATGAACACCATTGATGTCCCCGTCGCCTTCCGGTCGAGGACGGCGACCTCCGCCTTGATGATGCCCTCCTCGCGCAGCCGCTTCAGCCGCCGCTGCACGGCCGAGACCGACAAACCTACCCGCTCGGCGATCGTTTCGGCCTTCAGCTGGCAGTCGCGCTGAACGATATCGAGGATGTCACGGTCAAAACGATCCAGTTGTTCCATTATCCAGTCCATTTCGGCGTTTCGCGGCTCATGCGTTCTGCCTGATTCGCCGCATGAGAAAGATTATTTTGCACATTAAATGCAGAAGAGGCAGAAATTGCGCGAAAAAACCGCGCAACTTTATCATTATCCTTCGCAAACTCAGTTCAGCCGGACCCATGCATGTCGGATCAGCCCATTCCTGCTCTTCGCGTCGAAGATCTTCATAAAAGCTTCGGCTCGCAACAGGTTCTCAAGGGTATTTCGGCTGAGGCCCATAAGTCTGACGTCATCTCCATTATCGGCTCGTCTGGTTCTGGCAAGAGCACCTTCCTTAGATGCATCAATTTTCTGGAAACGCCGGATCGTGGCCGCATCGCCGTGAACGGTGAGGAGGTCGCTCTGAAAAGCGGCCGCGGCGGCCGGCTGCAGCCGCAGAGCTGGCGGCAGATCGAGCGGCTGCGAACCGGGCTCGGCATGGTTTTTCAGAGCTTCAATCTCTGGGCTCATCGGACCGTACTGGAAAACGTCATCGAGGCGCCGGTGCATGTCATGGGCGTTTCCAGGCGCGAAGCGATCGAAAAGGCGGAAGCCCTGCTGCACAAGGTCGGGCTCTTCGACAAGCGCGACGCCTATCCCGCCTTTCTCTCCGGCGGCCAGCAGCAGCGCGCGGCGATCGCAAGGGCGCTCTGCGTCGATCCCGCCGTCATGCTGTTCGATGAGCCGACATCGGCGCTCGACCCGGAGCTGGTCGGCGAGGTGCTGAAAGTCATTCGCGATCTGGCGGAAGAGGGCCGGACCATGCTGATCGTCACGCATGAAATGCGCTTCGCTCGCGATGTCTCGAGCCGCGTCCTCTTCCTGCACCAAGGGCGGATCGAGGAGGAAGGCCCGCCGGAACGCGTCTTCGGGGCCCCCGTCAGCGCCCGCTGCCGGGAGTTCACCCGCCTTAGCGCCCACTGATCACTGCATCGAGCCATTACCGACAACACGAACCAGGAGAATCCTGCGAATGAAACTGCTCCCCACGCTTCTCGCCGGCGTCGCATTTGCGCTTTCCGCAGTCGCGGCACAGGCCGAAGTCCGCTTCGGCGTCATGAACGAATCCTACCCGCCCTTCTTTGCCAAAGACGCCTCGGGCCAGTGGCAGGGATGGGAAATCGACCTGATGAATGCCGTCTGCGAAGAGATGAAGGAGAAGTGCTCGATCGTCGAGATCTCCTGGGACGGCCTCATTCCGGCTCTTGAGAGCAAGAAGTTCGACGTGATCTGGTCGTCGATGTCGAACACCGCGGAACGTTCGAAGGTGATCGACTTCACCGACAAATATTACAACACCCCGAGCACCCTAATCGGCCCCAAGGACCAGAAGCCGGGTGCCACGGCAGAGGATGTGAAGGGCAAGACCATCGGTATTCAAGTATCGACGATCCAGTCGGAATATTACAAGAAGTATTTTGCTGCCGTTGCCGAGGAAAAGACCTACCAGACGCTCGACGAAGCTTTCCAGGATCTCGCTTCCGGCCGCATCGACTATGTTTTCGGTGATTCCCTCGCGCTCGACGCTTTCCTGAAAAGCGATGCGGGCAAGGATTGCTGCGCCAATATGGGCGATGTCGCCGACGACAAGGAGATCCTGGGCGCTGGTGTTTCGGGTGGCCTGCGCAAGGAAGATACAGAGCTGAAAGCCAAGTTGAACAAGGCGATCGCTGCTGTTCGCGCCAACGGCCAATACGACGCAATCACCAAGAAATACTTCGATTTCGATATCTATGGCGCGAAGTAAGCGCTCCTAGAAATGGCGACCGGGCAACAAGGCATTCTGGACCTGCTCTCCCCCTATCCTCCGGGATGGGGCGGCGTTCTTCTGGCAGGTGCGGTCTCTACGGTCGCCATCTCCGCCTGCGCCTTCGCTGTCGGCCTGCTGCTTGGCACGGGCGGTGCGCTTGGAAAGCTTTCAGGCAATCCTGTGCTCCGCCTCGTGCTCGATCTCTATACGACGGTCATTCGCGCCGTTCCCGAGCTGATCCTGATCGTCGGACTTTATTATGCCGGCACCGATGGCCTCAACCGGCTGCTGGCGGCATTCAATCTGCCGCCGGTCGAGGTGAACGGTTTCGTCGCCGCCGTCGCAGTTCTCGGCTTCGTGCAGGGCGCCTATATGACCGAGGTGCTGCGCGGCGCGATCCTTGCCATTCCCGTCGGCCAGATCGAGGCCGCCAAGGCTTTCGGCATGGGGCCGGTGCTGCGCTTCCGTCGCGTCCACTTGCCGGCGCTGTTGCCGAATGCGCTGCCCGGCCTTGCCAATCTATGGATGTCGGTCACCAAGGACAGCGCGCTGGTCGCGGTCGTCGGCTATCAGGAACTGGCGCTCGCCACCCGCCTCGCCGGGGCAAGCACCAAACACTACTTCGTCTTTTTTCTTGCCTCGGCTCTTCTCTATCTCGCCATCACACTCGCTTCCAACGCCTTCTTCAAATTGATCGAAGGGCGGGTGCGGCGGGGACAGCCGCGTCTGGCCTGAAGAAAGCGCGCCATGAGTTTCACCTGGATCTCCTCCTATTGGCCGCTTCTTCTGACCGGCGCCTGGCAGACCGTAGCGTTGCTCCTCATTTCCGTGGTCTTCGGCTTCGTCATCGCCATCGGTCTCGCTTTCGCGCAGGTCACCGGCGGCAGGCTGACGCGACTCGCCGCCCGCGGCTACTGCACCTTCTTCCGTGGCACGCCGCTGTTGATCCAGCTTTGGCTCCTCTATTACGGGGTCGGCTCGCTGCTGCCCATGATCCCCGGCATCCGCCAGAGCCTGTTCTGGCCGATCCTGCGCGAGGGGTTTTTCTTCGCTTCCGTCAGCTTCACGCTGAATTATGCGGCCTATGAGGCTGAAGTGCTGCGCGGCGCGCTGCTTGCCGTTCCCAAGGGCGAGCTCGAGGCCGGCCGCGCCTTCGGGCTGTCGCCCTGGAAGCTCACCCGCCGCATCTGGCTGCCGCGCGCCCTTCGCATTGCCCTCCCGACCATTGCCGGAGAGATCGTCATGCAGTTGAAGGCGACGCCGCTCGCTTTCACGGTGACGGTGATGGACCTCTATGCCGTCGCCAATAAGGTTCGTCAGGACACGCTGCTCGTCTACGAACCGCTCATCGTCGTCACTCTCTTCTATCTCGCCCTGACTGCCGTGATCGCCCGCGTCTTTCGAAGTCTCGAAGCGCAGGTGCCGGTTCGCCGCTAGGCGGAGCTCGCCATATGTTTTGAAAAGCCCGGCGCCGGTAACGGCGCGACAGCCTGAATGGAGACTACCTCATGAGCACAACGCGAATTCTCGACGGCGGCATGAGCCGCGAGCTTCTGCGGCTAGGCGCCGAACTGAAGCAGCCGGAATGGTCGGCGCTGGCGCTGATGAATTCGCCTGAGGTCGTGCGGAAGGTGCACCAGGAATTCATCGCCGCCGGCTCTGAAATCATCACGACGAACAGCTATGCGCTCGTGCCCTTCCATATCGGCGAAGACCGCTTCCAAGAGGAGGGGCCGGCGCTGATGCGACTTGCAGGTCGTCTGGCGCGGGAGGCTGCCGATGCCGTGACCGGCCGGAAGGTGCTCGTCGCCGGATCGCTGCCGCCAATCTTCGGCTCCTACGAGCCTGAGAATTTCCAGCCTTCCCGAGTGCAGGACTATCTCGAGGTGCTGGTCGAAAACCTCGCTCCCTTCGTCGACCTATGGCTCGGTGAGACTTTGAGCCTGATTGCCGAGGGCGAGGCCGTTCGCAAAGCGGTGGCGGCATCGGGCAAGCCGTTCTGGATTTCCTTCACATTGGCGGATGACGAGGCGGCGATCAGGGGTGGCGCACCGAAACTCCGCTCCGGCGAAAGCGTCGAGGATGCCGCGTCCTGGGCGGTGTCATCGGGTGCGGCGGCTTTCCTGTTCAATTGCAGCAAGCCTGAGGTCATGCAGGGCGCGGTCGAGACGGCGGCACGGGTGTTCCGGGAGAGGAACGCCCAGATCGAAATCGGGGTCTATGCCAATGCCTTCGAAGGAGAAACCGGCGAGCAAGCCGCCAACGAGGGCCTGCACGATACACGTGACGACCTGAATGACGACGCCTATTCGCGCTTTGCCTGCTCCTGGGCCGAAGCGGGTGCCACGATCATCGGCGGCTGCTGCGGCATCGGCGCTGCTCATATTCATCGCCTCAACGGGATGCTTTCGCGCTGAGGTGATATCTTGGCCGCGAGTAATCGTCGCCGTGCCGCTGCTCAAACCTTCATCGTTTGGAGATATGTGACCATGGCGCAAGTCGCTCATTCCGCCTTCGGCGACGGGCGTCTGTCATTTCTTTTGCGAAGCTTGCCGTTCTCCTATTCACGGCTTATATAGTCATAATAGTCATTCTGGTCAGGAGGTGGGCCATGCAGTCATCACGGCAAGGCGACGAAAGCTGGACCGTGGCCAGCGCGAAAGCGAAGCTTTCTGAGGTGATCGAACGCGCGCAAGCCGCGCCGCAGACAATTACACGCAACGGCAAGCCGAGCGTCGTCGTTGTCTCTGCGGAGGAATGGCAACGCAAGACCGCCCGCAAGGGGACGCTGGCCGAATTTCTGATGGAGTCACCGCTGCGTGGCGCCGATCTGGATCTCGAGCGTGAACGCGACGAACCACGCGATAGCGAACTGTGAGACTTCTGCTGGACACCAATGTCCTGTCCGAGGTCACGAAACCGAACCCCGATGCGCGCGTCCTGGGGTGGCTGGATGGGCTCGACGAGGATCGCTCCTTCATCAGCGTCGTGTCGGTCGCAGAAATCCGCCGCGGTGTCGCCCTCATGGACAAGGGACGAAAACGTGACGTGCTGGCCGATTGGCTTGCTCGCGATCTGCCGCAGCGTTTCGAGCGGCGCATCATCCCGGTGGACGAAGCGGTGGCCCTGGCTTGGGGAGATCTGATGGGCCACGCAAAGCGGAGCGGCCGTGGCTTGTCATCGATGGATGGGCTGATCGCTGCGACCGCGGTTGCTCACGATCTTACCCTTGCGACGCGCAACACCAGGGATTTCCAAGGTTTGGGAATCGAGCTCGTTGACCCATGAGTCGGGTGAAATGCTGCTGATCCGTGGGCTGATGCAAAGGTTGCTATAGAGCCGGCGGCACGGGCCGCCCGCAAAGCATCCGTCAATGCAATCCAAACAGGGTCAGCAGCTCTTCACGATGACGAACGAATTCCGGCGCGCTGCGGTCGCGCGGACGCGGCAGATCGATGTCGATCAGACGTGGCTCGCCTCCCCTTTCCCGCGGCAGGATCAGGATTCGATCGGCGAGATAGATCGCCTCCTCGAGATCATGTGTGACGAGAATGGTGGTCACGTCCTCGTCACGCCAGATGCGTGCGAGCTCCTGCTGCATGCCGATCTTTGTCATCGCATCGAGCGCGCCGAGAGGTTCATCGAGCAGCAATATCTCCGGCTGGACGGCAAGTGCCCGGGCGATGCCGACGCGCTGCGCCATGCCTCCCGACAGTTGCCGGGGATAGGCGGTCTCGAACTGCTGCAGGCCGACGAGCTTGACATAGCGGCGCGCCCGCTCCCTCGCCTTTTCACGCGTCAGACCTCTCGTTTCCAGGCCGAAAGCCACGTTATCAAGTACGGTGAGCCAGGGAAGAAGGCGCGGCTCTTGGAAGATGACGGCGCGCTCGGCGCCGACGCCTCGTATCGCCTTGCCGTCCACCAGCACCTCTCCGCCGTCGGATTCCTCCAGACCTGCCAGAACCCGCAGCAGCGTGGTCTTGCCCGATCCGCTGGCGCCGACGATGGCGAGGCTTTCGCCGGAGCGGATATGGAGATTGATATCCTTCAGAACCTGCAGCGGTTTGCCGTTCAGCTTGTAGGATTTGGAGAGGCGACGGATCGTCACCTCCCCGCGGCGAATGTCCTCAGCGACGCTCATCACGCCTCCTCAATTGCTCGCCGGTTTTGCATCGGCCGTATACAGGATGTCCTTGGCCGCCAGTTGGCCCTGCTTCAGCTTGCCTTCGCGAACCAGCACGTCGATCCAGAACTGGATGTCGCGCTCGACCGGGAGACCGCCGGCGCGCACGCCGTAGCCACGGAAATACTGCGCAATATCAGGATTCTCGCCGCGTTCGGCCAGCGCCTTGGCCAGGATCTTCTTGGTTTCCTCGGGATGCTCGCGGGCATAGTCGAGGGCGCGGGCTGACTGTTCGACGAAGATTTTCGAGGCTTCCGGATGTTGCTTGATGAAATCGCGGCGCAGGACGACGAAGCCGCCGGCAATGTCTCCCAGCACGTCGGTATCATCGAAAACCGGGCGCAGGCCGCCGTTCTTCAGCGCTGCACCCTCGAAGGTTGTTTGCCAATAACCGAAGGCGGCGATATCGACCTGCTTGGAGCGCAGTACCTGCTCGAGCTGCGGCCCGGGAACGACGACCTGGTTGGCGGAGTCGCTCGGCAAACCGACCGAATGCAATGCCTCGCGGATCGTGTAGTCGAGATGCGCGCCGAGCGTGTTGACCGCGATGCTCTTGCCGACGATGTCCTTGATCGTTTTGATCGGGCTGTCTTCCAGCACGTAGAAGGTCGACTGCACCTCGTCATTGATGCCGTTTGACGGATAGGCGGCGACGAAATCATTGCCGCCGATGATCGAATTGAGGACGGCGGAGGTGGCGGCGCTGCCGATCTCGACGTCGCCGGATGCGAGAGCGATGAGAGACGCAGGGCCGCCCTGGGCATAGCCGACATTCTCAAACGTGATGCCGGTGTCTTTGAAATAGCCGAGCGCTTCGGCAAGTTCATGGGCGGCAAGACCGCCCTGGCTGGCGAGGTAGCGCAGCTTCACCGTGTCGGCGGCTGCGGCCGGCGTGGCAAGACCGAGAGCGATCACAGCCGGCAGGAGAAGATTGCGGGGATGGAATGTCATGGAATGTCCTTTCGGAAGAGGAAAATCGGGGGAAGCGGGTTACGTGCTCGGCTGAGACCAGCGGCAGAGACGGCGCTGCAGGAGAACGAGCAGGGCATTCGCGGCAAGCCCCAGAAAGGCGAGCAGCAGGATCGCCGCAAACATCAGCGGGATCTGGAAATTGTACTGGGCGTTCATCACCTGAAAGCCGATGCCCTTATTGGCGCCGATCATCTCGGCAGCGATCAGCAGCAGAAGCGCCGTCGTCGCCGAAAGTCGCAAGCCGACGAAAATCGCCGGGACGGAGGCTGGCAGAATGACGCGGCGAAAGACGGTCAGCGGTCCGGCGCCATAGGTGCGAGCCATTTCTATGAGTTTCTTGTCCACTTCCTTGACGCCGCCGATCGTGGAGAGCAGCACCGGAAACAGTGTCGCCCAGAAGATCACGAATATCTTGGAGGTTTCACCGAGCCCGAGCAGCAGGATGAAAACCGGATAGAGCGCCAGCGCCGAGGTCTGCCGGAAGAGCTGCAGGATTGGGTCAAGCGCCTGTTCGACCAAGCGAAACTGGCCCATGAACAGACCGAGCGGAATACCGACAAGGACGGCGAAGGCGAAGGCGGATCCGGATCGCTGCAGGCTGATGGCGATATCATCGAGCAAGGCGCCATTGGCAAGATTGGTCCACAGCGCCGACAGGATTACGTTCAAGGGCGGGAAGACAGCGGGATTGATCCAGCCCCTGGTGCTCGACAGCTGCCAGAGCACGAGGAAGCTGATGAGCAGACCGTAGCGCGGCAGAAATGCCGCGAGCACTCCGCGTATATGGGAGGCCAGAGCGGAACTATTGCTTTTGCTGCTTTTCAGTCGGCCGAAGCTTCTCGGAAGAGCCTGGTTGATTTCGTAGGCCATGGGTTTCTCCTCACTCCGCTGCCTCAAGGACGGTGCGTCCGGCAGCCCAGCGGTTTGTCGGGAAAGGCAAGCCGAGATTTTCCCGGAGCGTCTTGCCTTCATAGGCAGTGCGGAACAGGCCGCGGCGCTGGAGTTCCGGGATGACGAGATCGACAAAGTCGTCGAGCGCCGTCGGCAGCCAAGGCGGCAAAATGTTGAAGCCGTCGGCCGCTTCGTTCTCGAACCATGTCTGCAGCGTATCGGCGATCTGCTCTGCCGTGCCGACGATGGTGTAGTGGCCGCGGGCCGATGCGATCCACTGATAGAGCTGGCGGATGGTGAAGTTGTTTTCGTCTGCGATCTGGCGGATCAGGGCCTGGCGGCTCTTCATGCCTTCCGTCGGCGGTGCAGGCGGCAGCGGCCCGTCGAGATCATAGCCATGCAGGTCGAGCGTGCCGCCGGTCAGGCCGTTGAGGAGGCCGATTCCATCTTCTTCGAGGATGAGCGAGGTCAGGCGATCATACTTCTCGCGTGCCTCCGCCTCGGTCCTGCCGACGAAGGCGGATACGCCGGGCATGACCAGGATATGATCGGGATTGCGGCCGAGTCCGCGGGCGCGCGCCTTGATATCCCGATAGAACTCCTGGGCGGTTTCGATATGCTGATGGGCGGTGAAGATGACTTCAGCCGTCGCGGCGGCGAGTCCCCGGCCGTCCTCCGATTGGCCGGCCTGCACAATAACGGGATGCCCCTGCGGCGAGCGCGATACGTTGAGCGGGCCGCGTACGCTGAAATGCTCGCCACGGTGGTCGGTGTCGTGCAGTTTCGCCGGATCGAAGAAGACGCCGGTCTCCTTGTCGCGGATGAACGCGTCATCCTCGAAGCTCTCCCAGAGTTTGCGGACGACGTCGACATGCTCGGCGGCGCGGCGATATCGTTCGGCATGCGGAAGCTGGGTTTCTCGGTTGAAGTTTTGCGCCGTGAGGTCGCCTGTCGTGGTGACGACATTCCAACCGGCGCGCCCGTTCGAGATCAGATCGAGCGAAGCGAACTTGCGGGCTGTCGTATAAGGTTCCTCATAGGTGGTCGAGGACGTCGCGATGAAGCCGAGATGGGTGGTGAGAGGCGCAAGGGCGGAGAACAAGGTGACGGGCTCGAAGCCGGCCACGCGGGCGTTGCCGCCTTCACGCGCTCCACCGAAGCCAACGGCCAATCCATCGGCCAGGAAGTAGGCATCGAAGAGGCCGCGTTCCGCCGTCAGGGCGAGCTGCTTGTGAAACTCGAAACTGGTCGCACCGTCGACCGGCTGATCGGGATGCCGCCACGATGCAACATGCTGTCCACCGCCGGGAAGAAATGCCCCAAGCCTGATTTTCCGCGTCATTTCGCATCCTCTCCGTTCGTCGTTGGCCGTCGGAATATTAATTACGTACTCTATAAATTTAATAGAGAAACATCATTTCGTAGTTTCGGGGGAAGAGTGAATAGATTTGCGGGATTGGGCTCAAACTGGAAATCAACATCGAAGAGCACAACGAGGCATAGCTCGTCCTGCAGCGGCTCTTCGATGTGCACGCGGGCAGAGCCCAGCGAGCGTGCTAAGATTTAAGGAAGCACGTGGCTCGGCGCGAGTTCCCGCAGGAAGTGTCGGCGGCGATCAATGCGCGTCGTGTACGGGTATCAGCCCCGTTTCGGCCGAGCCGGGGCATGCTCCAGGCCAGTGGCGGCTTTCTTCAGGCAATCGAGGTAGCGGTCGCGGTTCGCAATGCCGTCGTCGCGCGGCGTGACCAGGCAGAGCGTTGCGGCCGCATGACCCTCCTCGCCCCGCACCGGCACGGCGAAACAATGGGTAAAGCTGTCGACGATGCTGTTGAACGTGAAGAGACCTTCTCGCTCGGCCTGGCGGACCTCGACGATGAAGCTTTGCGGATCGAGCCATTCGCCGTTAGGCAGACGAAAATCCTGCGACGGAATGAAGTTCAGAATTTCCTGATCCGACAGATGCGCGACCAGCAAGCGCCCGGAGGCCGTCCACGGGATCGGCACCGACTGGCCGATATCCGTCGAAATGCGGAACGGCCGCGCGCCTTCGCGCATGCGCACGACCGTATATTTGTTTCCGTCCAGCATGCAGAACTGCGCCGTCTCCCGCGTTTCGTCGGCGAGCTGTTCCAGCGCGGCCTCGCATTCGCGGGTGAAATCGAAATGGTTTTCATAGGCGGCGCCGAGGAAATAGAGTTTACGGCCGAGATAAACTCGCCCCTCGCCGCCCGTGAATTCCAGAATGCCATTGCTCAGCAACAAGTTGACAAGCTCGTAGACCGATGAGCGCGGTGCGCCGATCTGCGCTGCTATTTCATTCGGCTTCAAAGCCTGTCGCTTCTGGCGCAGGAAATCGAGGATTTCGAAGGCCCGGTCGAGCCCGCGGGCACGCTTGCCGATCGCTTCGTCCTGAATTGCGTCCATTGCTGTCGATCCCAATTTCTGTTCGGCCAAGCTTTTCAAACCCTCTGCCGCATCTGTCAACCGATCCTTGTAGTTCCCGGTCGACGAAAATTTTTTTCATCCCTCTTGCGAGGCGGAAAAATCCGCATAAGATCAACGCGTCCGGTATTTAGATCATATGTACATTATATTGGACAAAAACAGATGGCAAGCATTAACGCTGCCACACAAAAGGGGATCGACATGAAAAATTCTGAAAACAGCATTTCCGCCCCGCGTCGCCGTCGCCTTCTCGCCGGCGCTGCCGCTGCTGCCACCCTGTTCGTTCTTTCCACCGGCTCGGCCTCGGCTGCCGCCAATTGCATCAAGGGTGACAGGAAGGCGCCCTTCACGATCGGCTGGGCGAATATCTATTCGGTGCCGACCTGGATGAAACAGACCGAAGGCACGATTACGGCCGAAGTGGAGGAGCTGAAGAAAGCGGGCCTGGTGAAGGACCTGATGATCACGGATGCGCAGGGCAACGCCCAGACGCAGATCCAGCATATCCAGTCTATGATTGATGCCAATGTCGACGCCATCGTCGTGATCGCCGGTTCCTCCACGGCGCTCGACCGCGTCATATCGGATGCCTGCGACAAGGGTATCGCGGTGGTGAATTTCGACAGTCTGGTCAATACCGACAAGGTGACGGCGAAGATCAACACCGATTCCAACGAATGGGGCGCGACGGCGGCCAAGTGGATGGTCAGCCAGCTCGGCGGCAAGGGCAAGATCATCGTCATGAACGGCCCGGCCGGCATTTCGGTGAGCGACGACCGCCGCAAGGGCGCCCAGCCGGTTCTCGATGCCAATCCCGGCATCCAGGTGATTACCGAAACCAACACGGAATATAATGTCGCGCCGGCACAGGAAGCGATGACAAGCCTGCTTTTCGCCAATCCGGAAATTGACGGCGTGCTGTCGCTCGGCGGCGCCTTGTCGGCCGGTTCCGTTCTTGCCTTCGAGCGTCAGGGCCGCGATCAGGTGCCGACAACAGGCGAAAATGCCCGCCAGTTCCTCGAGCTCTGGAAAGAGAAGGGATTGAAGGGCTGGGCGACGATGCAGCCCAACTGGCTCGGGGCGCTCTCCGTCTATACGGCGGTCCAGGCGCTGCAGGGCAAGGATGTCCCAGCCTTCGTCAAAGTGCCGCTGCCTGTCATCGACGACAGCTCGATCGGCAGCTATCTCGCGCGCGCCGACAAGTTCCCGGCTGACGGCTATATCTACTCGGACTATGACAAGGCACTCTTCGACAAGCTGCTGAGCAAGTAATCCGCGTTGGGGAACGTCGTCATGACGGAAGAAAGCCCCCTGCTGGAAGCCCGGCAGGTGTTCAAGGGGTTTTTCGGCAACCCCGTCTTGAAGGGCGTCGACATCGCCCTTCGGCCGGGCAGGGTTCATGCCCTGCTCGGCGAAAACGGCGCCGGCAAGTCCACGCTGATCAACCTCCTGTCCGGCGCGCTCCAGCCGGACGGCGGGTCAATCCTGATAGACGGCCAACCGGTCGGCCGTTTCAGCCCGGCGGCGGCCCGCAAAGCCGGTATTGCCGTAGTACAGCAGGAGCTGAGCCTGACTGCCAGTCTCTCTATTGCCGAAAATATCGGACTCGGCGCCTTTCCGCGCCGGTTCGGCCTCATCGATTACCGAGCGCTTTACCGCGGCGTGCAGGAGGTGTGCGACGTGGTGGGGCTCAGCGAGCCGCTCGACATGCCGGTCGCCGATCTCGCGCTCGGTCGCCGCCAAATGGTGGAGATCGCCAAGGCGCTGTTTCGCAAGCCGCGCGTGCTCATTCTGGACGAGCCTACCTCGTCGCTCTCGGCCCATGAAGCCGGCGTCCTCGCCCGATTGATCGAGACGCTCAAGGGGCGCGGCATGGCGCTCCTCTATATTTCCCACCGCCTCAACGAGGTGCAGGCGCTCTGCTCGCATGTTACGGTGCTGAAAGATGGTGGCGTCACTGCAGATCAGTCGCTTTCCGGCATCGATGGCGAAGGGCTGGTGCGTCTCATGGTCGGCCGCGAGCCCGGCGACCTGTTCCCGCCGCGCGGGGCCGCCACGCCCGGTGTCATGCGCATCAGCGTCGAAGGCTTTTCCGCTGGCATGGTGCAAGACATCGCCTTCTCCGCCCGCGCCGGCGAGATCGTCGGCATCGGCGGGCTTGTGGGTCAAGGGCAGGAAGATCTGCTGCTTGGCCTCTACGGCGCCATTCCGGCCGCAGCCGCCCGGGCGGATGTCTCCGGCAAATCGGGCCTGCCCGCCGATGTCGGCGAGGCGAATGCCGCGGGCATCGTCTATGTCCCGGCCGACCGCAAGCATGAGGGGTTGGTGCTGCCGCATTCCATCACATCCAATCTCATCCTGCCTTCGCTCGGACGGCTTGCCGCCAAGGGCCTTCGCGACCGGCAGGCGGAAACCGGCCTCGTCGCCGATCTCGCGCGCCGGCTGACGATCAAGGGTGATACGGCCCGCCCGGTGCAGGCGCTTTCCGGCGGAAACCAGCAGAAGGTGGCGCTTGCCAAATGGCTGCCGCTCGATCCGTCCGTTCTGCTGCTCAACGATCCCACTCGCGGCGTCGACATCGAGACCAAGCGGGAGATCTATCTCATGCTCCGCGCCTTCGCCGCCGAAGGGCGGCTCGTCATCCTCGCCAGTTCCGATACGCCCGAACTCGTGCATCTCTGCGATCGTGTCGTTGTTCTCCGCGAAGGACGCGTCGCGGCGATGCTGTCGCAGGATGAGATCAGCGAAGGAGCGATCGTCGGTGCGGCCATGGGCGTCACGACCAAGGCACAGGGAGAGGCGGCATGAACACCAATTCCCAATCCCGGCTCTATCCCTCGATCCAGATGCGCCGCAATCGCGGCCTCGCCGGCCTCTACCTTGTCGTCACGGCCTTTCTCATCCTCTATGCGATGCTCTTTCCCGGCATCCTTTCGATCGGCGGCTTCTCGAAGTTCACGCAGAACTGGTTCCCGCTCGCACTCGTCACCATGGCGCAGGCGCTGCTCATGCTGAACGGCGGCATCACATTGGCGATCGGGCCGCTCGTCAGCCTCGGCGCGGTGATCGCCGCGACGACGATGGAAGGGGCGCTTGGTGTTCCGGGTGGCATACTCGCGGTCGCCGCCGCCGGCCTCGCGATCGGCGCCGCCACCGGCGCCATCGTCACCTATTTGAGGCTTCCTGCGATCATCGTCACGCTCGCCGGCTCCTTCATCATCAGCGGCGTCGCCCTCATCCTGCTGCCGCGGCCAGGTGGCGCCATTCCCGACTGGTTGTCTACGGTGCTGGCCGGCCATACACCCATCGCCTTTCTGATGCTCGTGGGGATCCTGGCGCTGTGGAAGCTGTTTCTCGCCACGCCGCTCGGCCTCGGCATCTATGCGGCCGGCGACAACCCGGTCGGCGCATTCCGTTCCGGCGTGCCGGTCGAACGGGTGAAGGTCACGGCTTTTGCGCTCTCCGGTCTGCTGGCAGCGCTGACCGGCCTCTTCGTCGCCGCGCAGACCGGCTCCGGTGATCCTGTCATCGGCACGCCCTTCACGCTGAACTCGATCGCTGCCGCCGTGCTCGGCGGCGTCGGCTTCCTCGGCGGCAAGGGCACGATGCGCGGCGCGGTTTGCGGCAGCCTGCTCCTCTCGGTCATGATCAACGTCATGTTCTTCCTCGGCTTCCCGCCCGTCGCGCAATATGTCGCTCAAGGCCTGATCATCGTCGGCGCGGTCGCCGTTCCGGAACTTCTCGGCGCGTGGAGGGCAAGACGTTGAACATCATCCGATCGACGTTCCGCAACCCGCCGCTGCTGACATTTCTTCTGGTGGCCCTCGTCTGGATCGTCGCAAGCTTGACGCTGCGCGGCTTCGGCGCCTACGGCCATTTGCGCTACCTTCTCGAGCTCGCCGCGGTGATCGGCATCGTCGCCGCGGGGCAGACGCTCGTCATCCTGATGGGCGGCATCGATCTTTCCGTCGGCGCTGTTATTACAGTCACGGCCATCCTGCTGCCGCTGATTTCGCCGGCATGGGATCCGACCGGCCTTGCCGGCATCGCGGCGGCGCTTGCCATCGCCACCGGCATTGGCTTGATGAACGGCGCAGGTGCCACCTATCTCCGCGTCCCGCCGATCATCATGACACTTGCCATGGCGACCTTCCTGCAGGGCCTGCTCGTCATCGTCGCCGGCGGCAGCGCCGTCACCGTCAGCAATCCCGCAGTCATCATGCTCGGGCAGTCGCGGCCGCTCGGCATTCCCTCCGGCATCCTTCTGTGGCTCGCCGTGGCGGTCGTCGTCCTGCTGCTCGTCCACCGCATGCCGATCGGCGCCCGTTTCCTCGCGCTTGGAGCCAACCCGCTGGCGGCCCGGCTTTCCGGCGTCAGCGTCACGCGCAACACACTGATTGCCCATACCCTGTCGGGCTTTTTCGCAGGGGTTGCCGGCATTCTGGTGCTCGGCATGAACCGGCAGGGTTATGTCGGCATTGGCGATCCCTATCTGTTGACCTCGATCGCCGCCGTCGTGCTCGGCGGCACTTCAATCCTCGGGGGGCGCGGCACCTATGCCGGGACCATTCCGGGAGCGATCCTGCTGGTGACGGCGACGGCGCTGATCACCGTCGTCAACGCCTCGCCCGGCTGGCGGTCGATCATGTTCGGCACGCTGATCCTGGCGCTTCTGCTCGTTTCGGGTCGCGAGGCGCGCCGATGACGGGACGCTACGATGGGCCGGTGATCGACCCGCACCACCATCTCTGGGATCTCGGCCTGCAGCGTCATCCCTGGCTTCAGAAAGCGCAGGAGACCGGTGAAGAGATGGTGTTCGGGAGCTTGGCGCCGATCCTGCGCGACTACGGCATCGACGATTATCGCGCCGACGCCGCTCGTCAGAACATCGTTGCGACCGTCCATGTCGAGGCCGGCTGGTCCGTTGCCTACCCGCTGGAGGAGAGCCGTTGGCTGGATGGCCTCGACCGCGGCTCCGGGGTGGCGCACCGTTATGTCGCCGGCATTGCCCTCGACCGGCCGGACGCCCTGCGCCTGATCGAGGCGGAGGCTGAAAATCCCAATGTCGTCGGCATCCGCGATATTCTCAGCTGGCATGCCGATGCAGCGAAGAGTTTTGCGTCGAGTCCGGATCGCATGAGCGATCCTGTCTGGCGGGCGGGGCTTGCGCATGCCACGCGGCTGGGGCTGGTCTTCGACCTGATGCTTTATCCCTGGCAGATGGATGAAGCGCTTGAGCTCGTACAGGCCTTTCCGGAGACGCTTTTCGTCCTCAACCACGGCGGAAGCCCCGTCGACCGGACGCAGGATGGCATGACGCTCTGGCGCCGCGGCCTGCGGGCACTCGGTAAAGAACCCAACATGCGCCTGAAGATTTCCGATCTCGTCGCCTACGACAATAACTGGACGCTTGAGAGCCTGCGGCCGGTGATCGAGCATTGCCTCGATTGTTTCGGGCCTGAACGTTCGATGTTTGCGAGCGATTTTCCGGTCGCAGGTCTGCACGCCTCTTTCGACGAGGTCTATGAGGTTTTCCGTACGGTCGCCTCGCGGCTTTCTCCGGACGACCAGCGCGCCCTGTTCTTCGCCACCGCCAACGATACCTACCGTCTCGGGATCGCCGACCCGGCCGACGCCGGGAGGGGCTGCCATGTCTGACCTTCATGCTGTGTGGGAAAACGTGCTGATCGATGAGCGGGTGCGGGGCTTTCCGCCGGGTCATCCACCGCTTCCGCTCTCGGAAATCGGCAAACAGGGCTGGAAGCCTTATGACGGGAGGATGGCTCTGCCGCTGATCTCGCTCGACCGGCAGGCCTTCTCTGCCAATGTCGACCTGATGATCGCTTATGTAAAAAGCCACGCTGCCGAAATCGCGCCGCATGCCAAGACGCCGATGTCGACGGCGCTCGCGGACGCGCTTGTGGCGGCTGGCGCCTGGGGCGCCACGGTCGCCGATATCCGCCAGGCCGCCGTGCTGCTCGAGGCGGGACAACGCCGCCTGATCCTTGCTAACGAGATCGGCGGGGCGGCAGCCGCCCGACGGCTCGCGGCTTTGCTCGGCCGGTATGCCGATGCCGAACTCCACATCTTCGTGGATTCGGCAGCACTCGTCGAAGCGCTCCGGTCGGCGTGGCGAGAGCGTACGGACCTGCCGCCTCTGGGCCTGCTGGTGGAGCTCGGCGCGGGTCGGGCCGGCATCCGCAGCGCCGCTGCCGCTGAGGCAGTTCTCGATGCAATTCTTGCCGCCGAGACGTCGACCTTCCGGTTGAGCGGCATTGCTGCCTATGAAGGTGCTGCCGCGACCGCCGATGCGGCAGAGACAATTGTTCGCATCGAGGCTCTGATGGCAATGACGGCGGATTTTCTGTCGAAGGTGCGCGCCCGCACAGGCCCTGACCGACCGCTTCTTGTGACATCAGGCGGCTCGGTGTTTTTCGATCTCGTGATCGCCGGGCTTTCAGCCGCGGTTGCCGCCGATCCGGCCTGCCGGCTGATCCTGCGAAGCGGCGCCATCTTCTTCCACGATCACGGCGTCTACGAGCGCGGCCTTGCCGGCCTCGATGCGCGCGGCGGCTTCCGTATCGGCCGCGAGACGCTTTCGGCGGCGGCGGGTTTTCGTCCGGCGCTGCGAGTCTGGGCGGAGGTCCTGTCGCGGCCGGAGCCGCGGCTTGCGATCGCAGGCATGGGCCTGCGCGACGTGGCGATGGACCAGGGGCTGCCGCGGCCGCTGGCGCTCTATCGCGATCGGTCATATCTCGGCGACCTCAAGGGCGCCGAGGTTTTCCGCCTCAACGATCAGCACGCCTTCGTCGCTCTTCCCGAAGGGAGCGACGTCTGCGTCGGCGACGTCATCGAGTTCGGCATCTCGCATCCCTGCACCTGCCTTGACCGCCACGCCATTCTCTATGGTCTCGAGCCAGACCATTCGGTGACGGCCGCCTATCTCACAAGCTTCGGCTGAATTCTCCCTTCAAAAGCAAGAAAAGGAAAACCTGCCCATGATCCAACGTTATCAGAAAGGTTCGCGAATGAGCCAAGCCGTCAGCTATGGCGGTCTCGTCTATATTGCCGGCCAGGTCGCGGAAAATCGCAAAGCTGGGATCGAAGAGCAGACTCGCGATGTGCTCGGCAAGATCGACGCTCTTTTGAAGGAAGCCGGTACGGACCGCTCGCGTCTGATCGCCGTCAATGTTTTCCTGCCGGCAATCGTCGATTTCGAGGCGATGAACGGCGTCTATGACGGCTGGATCGACATCGAAAACCCGCCGGCGCGCGCCTGCACCGAAGCACGCCTCGCCGATCCCGATTTGCGCGTCGAAATGACCGCGATCGCCGCGCTCTGAGGGCGAAGTAACCGCCCGGACTGGAGACATGATGCACAGCGGCATTGTCAATTCGATCGACTTCTCGCGCGAGGGCCGGCAGGCCGGCCAACTCGCCATTCCTTATTCGGTAGATCGTTCGCCCTATTATCAGATCCGCATCCCGGTCCTCCATCTCAGGAATGGCGAGGGCCCGTCTCTGCTGCTGATGGCGGGCAACCACGGTGACGAATACGAGGGTGAACTGCAACTCGGCCGGCTGATGCGGCTGTTGGACGTTACGGAAATAAGCGGCGCCGTCACCATCCTGCCGATGGCGAACCTGCCGGCGGTGATGGCGGCCAAGCGCTGTTCGCCCTTCGACGGCGGCAACCTCAACCGCGCCTTTCCTGGCGATCCTCTGGGATCACCAACAGCGCGGATGGCGCATTTCCTCGAACGTGAACTCTTTCCGCGCCACGATGTCGTGCTCGACCTGCATTCGGGCGGCACGTCGATGGCGCACCTGCCGTGCGCGCTGATCGAGCGACAGGCCGATGCCGCCCGCTTCGAGCGGTCCGTGTCGCTGATGCGGGCGCTCGGCGCGTCCTATGCCTTCATCGCCGATAACGGGCCGGCGGCACCGACATCGATGGGTGCTGCGGCACGGGCCGGAATAATCGGTCTTTCCGGTGAGTTCGGCGGCGGCGGAACCGTGACTCCCGCGACAATGGCCTTCACGGCGGCGGCGATCGACCGCCTGCTCGTGACGCTCGGCATCGTCGAACGCCCGGTCCTCTCCCGCGCTCCGTTCCCGGAGCCGGGACCGTTGCAGCTGCTTTCGCTGTCCCGGCACAGGCAGGGCATCTACGCCAATCGCAGAGGCTGGTTCGAGCCTGCCGCCGCCCTCGGCGCCACCGTCTCGGCCGGCGATCTCGCCGGATGGTATCACGACCTGGAACGCCTTGAGCAGCCGGAGGAAGAGCTGCGTTTTGCCGAGAGCGGCATCGTCATTTCCCATCGACTGCATTGCGACAGCCAGGCGGGCGACTGCCTGATCCAGGTTGCCGAGCCCATCGCGGCCTAGGTGATAGAGGCGACTGCCGCCCTGACCCAGTCGAGCCGTTTTGCCGGGATGAGGCCGTAATTGTAGAAATTCACGCCGTCGGCGCCGGCATCGACGGCGGCCTTGGCGCGGGCGGTCAGCACCGCGGCTTCGCCGACTTCGGGATAGAAGACACGCAGGCCGACCCCGAGGAATTTCTCCGATCCAAGTGCCGCCCGGCCGGTGCGGATGACATCACCGACGGCATTGGGCTCCATGTCGTAGCAACAGAGAATAGCCCCGTCGCAGAGCCTGCCGACCGCTGCAAGATCGACGCCGCCGAGCCAGCCATCCTTCAAGTCGATCAGCACGATACGGCTCGCCGGATCGGCCGCCGCCTTGATCTCGCCGATCAGACTGGTCACAGGTTCGCTGCGCCAGGCGAGATAGGCATAGAGATCGGGATGGCTGCGGAAGGCATCGATGCCAGCTGCCGGAAAATCCGGGAACTGCCGTTCCGGCACGGCCCGTTCGCAGAGTTCCGCAATGAAGCCCGCCACCAATCGCCGCGCGCCTTCGACCGGAACGCCGGACTTTACGGCGCGCGTAGTGCAATGGTCGCAGAAGCAGAGCGACAGCAGGAAATCGTCTTCGGCATTCAGGCCGACACCATCTTTTTCGTGATGGTATTCATGCGCGAAGCCCATGAAATTCGGGCTTTCGAGTTCCACCATGTCGGGCCGGTAATTCACCGTGATATCGCGGACAAGGGTGACGGCATAATCCCGCGCCGCCGGGCTGGAGGGGCAAAGATTGTAATAGTTGGGATTGCCGAAGGCGTTGCGCGTCACGTGGGCGGGATGCAGCATGCCGAGGCGGCTATTGTGCAGGCAGACCGTCCAGCAGGAGACCTTGAGACCAGTCGCCTCCCGATCCCTGACGAGTGCTTCCAGCATATCGCCGCGCTCGGTCACATTGCTGGCGATCAGCGGCCGGATCACCTTGTCCTGCCACAGGCTTTCATCCGGCCAGAAGTAGACCGTCCCGTCCTCGGGAAAATAGGCCTTCTGCTGCGGGCTGCGCGGCTGCAGGAAACGGCCAGCATGATAGGAGGTCGCCAGGCTGACCGTGGTGAGGCCCGCCCGGCCGGTAAGCTCGGCGGCAAACGCGTCGAGTCCCTGGTCCTGGATGTCCCAGGGGTAAGTCCACATGGATAGATGCATGGCGCGCTCCCGTCAAATCTGTCCACTTTATAGAACATGTGTCCATAATAGTGTCCAGACCGATCTTAGAGCATGAGCCCTTGTAGCCCTCCGTCGTTCGTCAGATGTCGACGACGAGGCCCTTGGCTTTCAGCACCGGCGCCAGATTGCTGACCTCGACGACCGATTTGCCCGCCTTGTAGGCACCGGGCATAGCCGAAGATTCAGATCGCCCGGTGTTGTGATTTTCGCAGCACGGCGCGCCGACTGATGGGGTCAGACGAAGTTTTGATGGAGCGCAATCCGCGCCCTGTGGGGACATAGCGCCGGACGCCGTGATGGCAGCCGGCGCTATTGAGACCAAAGCGCTTAAGGCCCGTAGGCCCTCAATCTGCGATCGATAGTAGTCTCGAGTTAGACAAGTTTGAATGTTTTTCGTGTCGCTTCAACTTTGCCCTTCCTGTCATCCAGTTTTATGGCAATCCAGAACTCAGTTTTTTCGTCGAATGGGCCGGCATCTAGTTCCGGTTTAACAATGAGCGACAACACTTTGTCTGTGCTCGTCGCGGAGCCGTCGGTATCTATCTTGATTTTATAGGTTTCTTTCTCGTCGCTGCCAGTTGGGTTTGAAACGTCGTCACTCCCGTCTGGCTGAGTAGAGATATAGACATATATCTTGTTGCTGAGACCAGAGCCTATTATTTTAAAGGGCGTTCGAACAAGTAATGGCGCAACGACGGTCTCCGGCTCGAGGCGCTCGATTTTAACTTTAGGGTTTGCGGCGGGCATATGATCCTCCCTCATCCGTCTTAACTTGGATTACTCGTTATCGCCTGATCTTCGAGGAATGAACCCGCCTGATCTTGACATCACGCCACCGGAACGGGACAAGGCGCCGCCCGATCTGGACATCGCGCCGCTCGCCACCCCACGGGGGTCAGAGGAAACCTCGGCCGACAGAAGGATTTGCTCGAGGGTTCCTGTTTCAGCATCCAGTCTCATCGAGACGTCGCCCTTGTCATAAATCCAGACCCTCATGTCCTTGGCGAGTGCTCCGAATTGGGAGCCAAGGCCGGTTCGCGCGCTCGAACCAGGAGCCCGATACAATCTGTCATACTCGATATCGCCACCCACGTTCCTCGGCGGCGGATCGTCAGGGTCGGCTCCCGGGCCGTGGACAACGAAGATCGCTGGTCGACCAAGTTCAACGAACGCCCCCTCGAAGGAGAAGGCGAAGATTCGCGCCAGAACCGCGTCAGCTGCACCAAGCTGGTCTCTCAGAAAATTATTTCTTCCCGCTATTGGTACGCTTAGATTCTGATAAATGGGGCCTCCTCTAAGGATCAGATCGCTCAGCGGACGTCCGAACAGATGTATCGATGATATGCCTAGTAAAGTTTCATTGTCTGCCACTTCTCCCTCCATCTCTGTGATCATTGACTCCTAGCTGATGTCGACAGCAGAACTTTCTCGCGATAGCTCATCTTCGGAAGCTTCAGATGATCTCTCGGCAGCAATATTCGCGCAGAGTGAAAATGGCTGCGATGCTCGCTACCCTTGAGAGGCGCGCCGGCGTGTAGCTGGCCGATCGCCCGTTGCCCGAAATTTCCGGTGATGATCCCCGCGAATTGGCCGCCACTTTCCTTCCGATCAACTGCAAGCATCGTTTCCGCGACGTCGCCGTAGTCCAGAAAATCGGGTGCGAGAGCCCACAAGGTTTCGGCCAGATATGTGCCGGCGATGTCTCGTGCATCGAGCAGCGCTTCGACAAATCCATCCGGGTTCCGCCCAAAAGCGCGGTCGAAAGCGTGCTGTACGGGTGCCTCGGCAGTCGGATCGAACTCGGCAATATCGGAGAGATCTTCGACGGCCCGCGAGATAAGACCTCGCGCCACCAGGCTCTCGTGGAAGATATCGACGAGTATATCGAATACCGCACCGGTTAGCGGTTGCGAGAGCTCGTGTTCGTCCTTCCAGCCACGAGTGAACTCGGCCATCGTCCGTTTGTTGTTTGCCGAACGAATTTGGCGATGCGGCGAAAATTCCGAAAAACGCGCCAGGCGATTTGCCCGGTAAAGGTTGCCGCACGTCTCCTCAAGAACATTATCGATCACCGATGGAAAATGCATGGCAGCGATCAGCGACACGCAGTCGGAGAAGGCCTCCTGGAAACCGAGATATTCCGGATACTCGGTTCCCGGGCGCGGTACGCCGAGGACGCTGAATATGATCGCGTGTCCCACCTCGTGGGCGATGACGTCGAAATCCAGGCTGAAGGGGAGGATGCGCCCGTCCTTCTCGAACTGGCTGCCGACTTCAAGAAAGCCATAGCCGTACTGAGCATTGTCCCACTGCGGCAAAATGGAGATTTCCAATCGGTCGTAATGATCGCGAAAATGCCACGTAAGCGGCTGGCCGAGATAGCGCTCCCAGACATCGAGTGTGAACCGGACGCAGCCGAAGACATGTGCGGCTTCGAAACCGGGCATCGAAGGTCGGAGATGGTCGAAATTGCCGCCCCCGTCGGGATTGGCCGGCTCGAGGATTTTGCCGGTCCAGGGCGGAAGGGACATATACGGCGTTCCGAGCGGGCCGTGGTTTACGCCATAGGGAGAGATTTTGCCGACCGGCTCAACAACAAACATGCGATCGTCGGCCGGACCAGCGGTCAGGCTGCCCAACGGAGACGACACTTCGACAATCTCGGGACTGGACCGAGCATCTTCAAAGGGAGGCTGCACAAAAAGTCTGAACCGGGTGCCCATCCGCTCCCCCCTCAAAAGACTTTCATGATTGCCAGTTTAAGTTGACATTCGACGCTCGCGGCAGATTTAGCAAGTAATAAAATAGTATTAGGGGCGTTATTCAGACAGAGAAACCAGTTTCAAATAACGCGGGTGGCTGCGGATGGGATCGAGATCGGAATCATTCTTGAACCAGAGCCGCATTTCGATACCGACTTGCGGCATCCAGACTTCAAGCAAGTCTATCGCCCGATCGATCTCGCCAAGCAGTGCATAGGTGCAGGCGGCGTTGTACTGAATGTTTATGTCATCGGGATCCGTCGCCAGGGAGCGCGCCAACCATTCCAGTGCGGTGTCGCGAACACCGAGGAAGGCAAGGGCCGTCGCTCCGAGGCAGGCAACATTGGCATTCTCCGGATGGAGCCGCAGTTCCTCTTCCGCCCTTTTCAACGCGATCCTCGCATAGCTGCTGGCCTTGTCTATTTGCCCGAGTGAACGCAAGACGTTCACAAGCATGATCGGTGCACCATAGTCGGCAGGTTTGATTTCCATCGCCCGCTGAAAGTGCGTAGCCGCAAGTTCGAACTGACCGTCGGTCACGCAAAATTCGGCATAGTAGCGGTTCGCCTCGTGGCAATTGGCGTCGAGCGACAAAGCTTGTTCGAATGCGGAAACTGCCTCGGTGCGATTGCCGGCCACCGCCAAAGCAAATCCCTTGGCCGCATATGCCTCCGCCAGATTGGGATCGATAACGAGCGCCGTCGCCGTGTTTGCAAGAATATCCTCCACCGGAATTTCAGCGCCGAACTGCGACCGCAGGCGCGCATCGCAGACCGCGATGCCGGCATAGGCGCGGGCATAACCCGGATCCAGTTCGATGGCTCTGGCGAAGCTCTGCCTGGCCATCAGATGGTTGGAGCGTGAGGCAATATGGTAGTATTCGCGCCCCCGGAGGAAATGCGTATAGGCCTCAACGCTCTCTGTCGGCGCCTGCTCGATTGCTCGCTTCTCCTCCGGCAGCAGCTTGACCTTGAGCTGCCCGACGATTGCCTTCACGATCTCGTCTTGCATTTCGAAAATGTCGGTCAGGTCGCGGTCGTAACGCGCGGCCCAGACATGGCCGTCGCTCGCTGCTTCAATCAATTCCGCATTGATCCGGACGTGGTTTGCTGCCTTGCGGACGCTGCCCTCCACGATATAGGCAACGCCGAGTTCGGCAGCGATACGTTGGAGGTTTTCGCTCCGGCCTTTCCACGTAAAGACAGTGTTGCGGCTTAGGACGAACAGGCCTGAAACATTCGACAGATCAGTGATGAGATCTTCGGTGATGCCGTCGCTGAAGAAATCCTGCTCCGGATCGTTGCTGATGTTGGCGAATGGCAGAACTGCAACCGACGGCTTGTTGACGGGCGCCCGCGTGTGTCCGCCTGCCGTAAGCGGAATCTCTTCGCTGGAGGGGCCATTGCCCCAATCGGCAAAATAGACATGGACCGGCCGGGATATATTCTTGACGGTCATGGCACCCTGGTCTGCGAAATCAAGGCCGAGCTTGTTGGCGACTTCGTGGCGCACGGCCGCCGAACAGGCAATACCGCCAGGGGCTGCAAGAGCTTGCAGCCGGACCGCGACATTAATGCCGTCCCCATGAAAGTCATCTTCATCGAAGACGATGTCGCCGAGATTCAAGCCTATGCGGAACGCAAAGTGCCTGTCCGCTGGAATCCCTATGTTGCGCTCCAGCATGCCGCGCTGGATTTCGACAGCGCAGCGTGCCGCACTCAGCACGCTGCCGAATTCGACCAGAAAACCATCACCCATGACCTTGATTATATGTCCGCCATGGGTTGCGACAGCAGGATCGAAGAGTTCCCGTCGATGCTGACGAAGGGCGTTGAGCGTCTCCTCTTCATTGGCTTCCAGAAGACGGCTATAGCCCACCACATCGGCAGCCAGAATAGCCGCCAGCCGACGTTCAACAAGCTCTGCGCACATGCCCGTCTCCTCAACGCGCTGGTGGCAATACTATTCAGTTCAAGAAGCTAGCCAGTAATGTTGCCGGACGATTGTATTACTGACAACTAAAATCTCCCGCTCGGTTGTAAGAGCCGCCGGAGCCGCTTGATGATTTGAGTGGAGCTTCAGAATTGATGGTGCGGCCCCTCATAACGAGAGGCCGCCGGTTCCGGCATCGTCAAGTTTTCGCAGCGGCGATGCTCTCCCGCAGGATAAGCCTGCTGCGGATGACGGTACGCAGCTTTGCCGGGTTTTGCGCCCGGCCAATGGTGTCGAGCAGGAGTTCCACCGCCGCGCGGCCCATCTCTTCCACCGGCTGCTCGATCGTTGAGAGTGGCGGCGCGGAGAATTCGCAGACCGGCGAGCCGTCGAAGGAGACGACGGACAGATCATCGGGAATGCGCAAGCCTGCACGCTTGATGCGGCTGATGAATGAAATGGCCATGTCATCGCTGGTGGCGATAACCGCCGTTGGTTTTTCGGCCAGCTTCGTGAAATCGTCCGCCGCCTGAACGCCGATGTCGAAGCCGTGCTGATAATCGAGGCGACCGCCCGAGCGACGCACCGCCTGCCGTGGCAAGCCGGCTGCATCGAGCGCCTCGAGCACGCCGCCATAGCGCTCGACATCGTGATAATTGCCTTCAGGGCCGGCAAGATAGAAGAACCGCCTATGTCCCAGCCGGACCAGCTCGGCCGTGACGTCGCGCACAGCCTCGCGATCGTTGGTAACGACGCTCTGCAGGCCCGCATCGCTCATGTCGAGCAGCATCGACACGATCGGCAGGCCGGAATTTGCCAGCGAACGCCCCTCGACCTCCGGTAGCTTCGAAGACAGGATGATGGCGCCGCGCACGCTGCCGCCGAAAGCGAGATCCAGAATGTGTCGCTCGGAGGCCTCGTCGCGATCAAGGTTTGCGATCATCAGGTTATAGCCGCGTTGGATCAGCGTCTTATTGATGCTCTGCAGGACCTGAGGAATGATTTGGGAGACGCCATAATAAAGCGATCCCGGCAGGATGATCATGATGATGTTGGATTTTCCAACCCTCAGGCCGCGCGCCATCGCGTTCGGCGTGTAGCCGAGTTGCCTGGCGGCCGCATTGATCTTCGCGCGGGTCTTCTCGTTGACCCGTCCGGGATTGGCCAGCGCCCTGCTGACCGTCGATATCGCGACACCGGCGAGCCGCGCAACGTCAGCCATCAACGCGCCGGACGGCTCTTCTGCCGCCACATCTTTGTTTTTATTCACCTTTAATTCCGCCTCCCGGATGCTTCGATTTGCGATTCTAAGGCAGGTGACGATTTATAGCAAACGTTTGCCAAAAATCGCTTGCTTAAAAAACCAGCTTGGCTATCATTTGGGCATGGCAAACGATTGCCGTTTTTAATGCTTTGAAAATGCATGATTTATGGAATGCGTAGCCGCCGTTTCGCATGCAGATGGATCGTGCCTTGAGAATGGATAAGTTATGGCGACTGACAACAGACTACGCTTCGGCGTCGATCTCGTGACGTTCTTCCATCCCGGCTTCTGGGGCGTCGGCAGCCATGATGCGATTGTCGACCATGCACGCGCCGCGCCGCGCGCCTTCTGGGACAAGATCCTCGACAGCGTCCAGGCTTCCGGCGTCACCGGTGTCGAGTTGACTTTCTCTCCCTTCAACTGGCAGGACTCGATCAAGACCTATGGTTCGATTGACGGCTTTGCCGCCGAACTGGCAAGGCGCGGGCTGACGCTTTGCAGCGGCTTCTTCGCAGAGCTCGAGGCAGCGGGAGACTTTACCGACCCTGAAGCCCAGCGCGCGCTGATCAACAAGGCGGAACAGTATGCCGATTTCCTGAAAGCCTGCGGCAGCGATATCATGGTGATCGGCGCGCCCTTACGCCAGACCCTCGGCGCCCAGCCGGTGCAGTTCCATGACTTCGACCGTGCCAAGGCAATCGCGGATTTCCTCAACCGGCTCGGCGCGATCCTCCATGGCAGGGGCATCCGGCTGGCGCTGCACACGGAGGCGCATTCGGTCTTTGCCGGCGCGCGCGACGTCGACCTGATGATGCTGCTGACCGATCCGGCCTATGTGCATATGTGCCCCGACACGGCCCATATCATCGTTGCCGGCTCCGACCCCGTCCAGCTCGTCGATCGCCATCACGAGCGGATGATCATCGCTCACTGGAAGGATGCGATCGGTCCGATGCCTGCCGACACCCCGATCGACAAGCACATCCACGAACGCCATCAGCCCTATTTCTGCGGCTTCGGCCTCGGACGGGTCGACTGGCCGGCCTGGATCCGGCTGCTGCGCGACCGGGCCTATGAAGGCTGGGCGATCCTAGAACTCGATGCCGCGCCGGATCCGGTCCGCGACATTGCCAACGGGCTCACGCTCGTCCGGCAGGCGCTCCTGCCGATCTACCGCTGATATCATTTCGAAGACAATAAACGCCCCGCCAAGAGGGCATTTTCAAGAGGTGGAACAATGAAGACCATGATGAAGCTTTTTCTTGCCGGCGTGGCTTTCGCCGGTTTCTTCGCCGCGGCGCATGCCGAGGACAAGCCGACGATCGAGATCATGTCCTCCTGGACGTCGGGCGGCGAAGCCGCGGCCCTGAACGTCATCAGAAGCGAATTCGAAAAGCGCGGCGGCGTCTGGAAGGATTCCTCGATCGCCGGTTTCGGCGCGGCCGATGCCGCCTTCCAGAACCGCATCGTTGCCGGTGACGCGCCGGGCGCCAAGCAGGGCGTCATCGGTCTTGCCGCCGCCGATTTCGTCAGCCAGGGCCTGTTCAATCCAATAGACGACGTAGCCGCCGCCGGCAAATGGACCGATGCCCTGCCGAAATCGATCCATGACCTCATTTCCTATGATGGCAAGGTCTATCTCGCTCCAACAGGTGCTCATGGCGAAAGCTGGGTCTTCTATTCCAAGGAAGCCTTCAGCAAGGCCGGTATTTCGCAGGAACCGAAGAGCTGGGACGAGTTTTTCGCCGATCTCGACAAGCTCAAGGCCGCCGGTATCATCCCGGTCGCCTGGGGCGGCCAGCCCTGGCAGCAGACCAAGGTCTTCAACATGATCCTGCTCTCCCAGGTCGGGACCGACGGTTTCCTGAAGATCTACGCCGACAAGGACAAAGGCGAAGCCTCCGTCGAGGGCGTGAAGAAGACGCTCGCAATCCTCGGCAGGCTGCGCGGCTATGTCGATGCGGGTGCGGCCGGCCGCAACTGGAACGACGCAACCGCCATGCTGATCACGGACAAGGCCGGCGTGCAGTTCATGGGCGATTGGGCCAAGGGCGAATTCACAGTTGCCGGCCAGGAGCCGGGCAAGGATTATGGCTGCATGATCGCTCCTGAATCCAAGGGCATGGTCTATATCGCCGACGCCCTCTGGTTCCCGAAGACCGGCAACGCCCAGACCGACAAGGCGCAGAAGCTTCTCGCCGAGGTCGTCATGGACCCGACCGTCCAGGTCGAATTCGCCCTCAAGAAGGGCTCGGTTCCGATGCGCTCCGATGTCGACAAGTCGAAACTCGATGCCTGCGCCCAAAAGGGTCTCGAGCTGATGAGCGCCGGCGCCATCGTGCCGGATCAGGCGATCGTGCTCACGCCCCAGCAGGTCGGCGCGCTCGACGATTTCGTCGACGAATATTGGAGCGGCGGTTCGAACGACGCGGGGACCGCTGCCGAAAACTTCTTCGCCATCTTCGAGTAGGATCGTGCCCGTGGCGTCAGACCGACCCTGACCGCCACGGCTGCCGGCCGCCGCGTGCTACGCGGCGGCGGAGTTTCGCTTTCCATCCGTCAAAGAGTTGGCCGATGTCCGTCAAACGCAAGCGTAATCTTTCCGCCACCATCGCCCTCTTGCCGACTTGGTTCGCCGCGGTCGTGGTCTTCATCGGTACCATGGCCTGGTCGATCCGGCTGTCCTTCACCAACTCCACACTCTTTCCGTCCTCGACCTATGTCGGCTTTGCACAGTATGCGAAGCTCTTCGCTTCCGCCAAGTGGCTCGCCTCGCTGCAAAACGTCTTGATCTTCGGCGTCCTCTATGTGGCCGGCTGTCTGGTGCTCGGCTTCTTGCTGGCCGCAGCACTGGACCGCAAGATCCGCTTCGAAAGCGCCTTCAGGACGATCTTCCTCTATCCCTACGCCATGTCCTTCGTGGTGACGGGGCTGATCTGGCAATGGATGCTCAATCCGACACTCGGCATTCAGGCGAGTGTGCGTTCGCTTGGCTGGGAAAGCTTCGTCCTCGACTGGGTGGTCAATCGCGACATGGCGATCTATGCGCTGGTGCTCGCCGGCGTCTGGCAGGGCGCGGGGCTCGTCATGGTGATTGCCCTTGCCGGCATACGTGGCATCGAGGCCGAGCAATGGAAGGCGGCGCGCATCGACGGCATTCCCGTCTGGCGCATCTATGTCTCCATCATTCTGCCCCAGCTCGGGCCTGCGCTGGCGGCTGCCGGCATGCTGCTCGCCATGGGCGTGATCAAGACCTACGACATCGTCGTCGCCATGACCAATGGCGGCCCCGGCAATGCGACCGAAGTGCCGGCGAAATTCATCATGGACAATCTGTTCGGGCGCCAGAACCTCGGCCTTGCCACAGCAGGCGCGACGGTGCTCGTCCTCGGCGTCGTCTTCGCAGTCGCGCCGTTCCGTTACGCGATGCACATGCGCAACCAGGCAAAGGGAGGGGCGTGATGAACCAGCCTTACCCGAATGGGCCGAAGCCGGCACGGATCACGGCGGGACGCATCGGCCTTTATAGCTTCTTGGTCGGCGCTGCGCTTTTCTTCCTTCTGCCGCTCTATACGATGGTCGTCACTTCGCTGAAGTCGATGGACGAAATCCGGCTCGGGCAGATCTTTGCCCTGCCTGCCACGCTCGATTTCTCCGCCTGGGTGACCGCCTGGTCGGGCGCCTGCATGGGAACCGTCTGCGTCGGCATTCGTAGCGGCTTCTGGAATTCGGTGGCGATCACCGTTCCATCCGTCGCGCTCTCGGTCTTCATCGGCGCCGTCAACGGCTATGCGCTGTCGCTCTGGCGGCCGCGTGGGGCAAATGCGCTCTTCGGCCTGCTGATGGCCGGTGGTCTGATCCCCTATCAGATCTTCCTCTATCCGATGGTTCGCGCCATGGCGAATATCGGTCTCTATAATTCGCTCGCCGGCATCATTCTCGTCCATGTCATCTTCGGACTGACGCTGGTGACGCTGCTTTTCCGCAACTATTTCGTCAGCGTGCCGGAGGAGCTCTGCAAGGCGGCGCGCGTCGACGGCGCCGGCTTCTGGCGCATCTTCTTCGAGATCATGCTGCCGATCGCCGTGCCGATGGTGGTCGTGGTTTCGATGCTGCAATTCACCGGCATCTGGAACGACTTCCTGCTTGGCCTCGTCTTCGCCGGCCGGGACAACCTGCCGATGACCGTGCAGCTCAACAACATCGTCAACACCACGATGGGCGAGCGCACCTATAACGTGAATATGGCGGCGACGATCCTGACCGCCATCGTTCCGCTCGCCATCTATTTCCTGTCCGGCCGCTGGTTCGTGCGCGGCATCGCCGCCGGTGCAGTCAAGGGGTAACGTATTCCATGCAATCTGCTGTCTCCGTCAAGGATCTGAAGATCGCCTATGGCGACCATACAGTGATCGAGAAGATGTCGATCGATATCGCGCCGCGCGAATTCCTGGTGCTGCTCGGCCCTTCCGGCTGCGGCAAGTCCACGCTTCTGAACGCCATCGCCGGGTTGCAGGACATTACTGCAGGCGAAATCTGGATCTCGGGCAAGAATGTCAGCTGGGAGGAGCCGAAGGACCGTGGCATCGGCATGGTCTTCCAGTCCTACGCACTCTACCCGCGCATGTCGGTCCGCAAGAACCTCTCCTTCGGGCTTCGCGTCGCAGGCCTGCCAAAGGCCGAGATCGAGGCACGCGTCGCCCGCACGGCCGCGCTCCTCCATCTCGACACATTGCTCGACCGGCGTCCTGCCGAGCTGTCCGGCGGCCAGCGGCAGCGCGTCGCCATCGGCCGGGCACTGGTGCGAGAAGTGGATGTGTTCCTCTTCGACGAGCCGCTGTCGAATCTCGACGCCAAGCTGCGCAACGAATTGCGCGTCGAGATCAAGAAGCTGCATCAAAGCCTCGGCAACACCATGATTTACGTGACCCACGATCAGGTCGAGGCCCTGACGCTCGCCGACCGCATCGCCATCATGCGCGACGGCGTGATCCAGCAGCTTGCTTCGCCGGCCGAGATCTACCGCCGTCCGGCCAATCTCTTCGTCGCCGGCTTCATCGGTGCTCCGGCGATGAATTTCGTCGAGGGCCGGATCGAGCGCGGCGGCGGAGCACCCGTCTTCAGAAGCAACGGCCTAACCGTCGACCTCACCGACTATGCCTTCCGCACGGCTGCCGTGGAAGGACCTGTTACGTTAGGCTTTCGCCCTGAGCACCTTGTGCTCGACGGGGCGGCAAGCGGGCTTCCCACGATTGCTGGCCGTGTTTCCGTCGTCGAGCCGATGGGTTCGGATGCCATCGTCTGGTTCGACTGGGCGGAGCACAGTCTCTCCCTTCGTTTCATGGGCGACGTCGACTTCAAGCCCGGCGATGCCATGGCTCCGGGCCTTGATATCACCAAGGCGTCACTCTTCGCTGCCGATGGATCGCGGCTTTGACGCGCCATTCCTTTGCTTTCCCGCAATTTCGGATGTGCTTTGCGCTGCATCGAGGAATTGCTCCAGGACAGGATTTGAAAAGACATGTCTGAGATCGTTTATGATGCGCTGGTGATCGGCTCCGGCGCGGCGGGTTCCTTCGCTGTCAAAGAGCTGACGGCCAAGGGCCTGTCGGTGCTGCTGCTCGAGGCTGGGCCGGCCGTCGGCCCCAGGGATTTCGACCCGGCACGCAAGAAGGCGCCGGCAAGCAGCATCAATATATGGGAGCGTGCGCGCGCCACCCTGAAGGGCCAGCCGATCCAGGCGCGGGCGGCCTTCTTTACCGAGCGCTTCAGCCACTTCTTCGTCAACGATCGCAAGAACCCCTATACGACGCCGAAGAACGAGCCCTTTCTCTGGATCCGCGGCCGCCAGGGCGGCGGGCGCCTGCACAGTTTCGGCCGCGTGCTGCTGCGCTGGACCGACGATGATTTCAAGATCCGATCGCGCACCGGAAAGGGCGTGGACTGGCCGATCTCCTATGACGAGCTTGCGCCCTTCTATGACGAAGTCGAGGCCTATCTCGAGCTCTACGGCAACAAGGACGATGTGCCGACCTTGCCGGACGGCGTCTATGCGAAGCCGGCAAGCCTCACGCCCGCCGAGCAGATATTCAAGCAGGCTGTAGAAAGCCGCTGGCCGGACCGGCGCGTCATCTCCTGGCGCTATATAGCGCCGGACGCAGAACGCATGCCGCGACCGCTGCGGGACGCAAAGGCGACCGGCCGGCTGACGGTCCGTTATGACGCCGTCGTGCGTCGCATCACCACCGACGAAAAAACCGGCCGCGCCACCGGTGCGGAATTCATCGATCGCAACACGGGCAAGGTTTCGACGGCTCGCGCCGCGACAATCGTGCTTGCGGCCTCGCCGATCGAGAGCGTGCGGCTGCTGCTGAACTCGGTATCGGCAAGACATCCTGACGGGCTCGGAAACAGCTCGGGCGCGCTCGGGCGCTATTTCATGGATCAGCTTCCATGCCTTGCCTTTGGCTCCTTTCCCAAGGCGAAGGGTTGGGCCGTCGACGATTCCGCTCCTGTCGATCCCTTCTACAATCCGTCCGGTGGCATCTTCATCCCGCGTTTCGACGAGGGTGACGCCGCCCGCGGCGATTTCGACTATCAGGGCAGCATCGGCAGGGCGCCGGTTTCAGAGGATGCCGATGCGCGTCTCGCCTTCTTCGGCTTCGGCCGCATGTTGCCCTATGCCGATAATCGCATCACCCTCGATGGCAAGCGCAAGGACGCCTGGAACATTCCGGTGCCACACATTCGCTGCGTCATGCAGGAGGAGGAGCGGCGGCTGCTCCGCCGGCAGGAGGAGACGTTGATCGCCATGGTCAAAGAGGTCGGCGGCGATCTTGAATTCATCGGATCGCCCACCGGCCTCAAGGAGATGGGCAGAGGCGCCTTTCCCGACGCCGATGCCTTCAGCCGCTTCATGTTCCGCACATGGTTCCGCAAGACCATGTGCATGGGCGCAGCAATCCATGAAACCGGCGGTGCGCGCATGGGCGAAAGCCCGGAAGCTTCAGTGCTCAATCCCTACAATCAACTGTGGGATGCTCCGAACGTCATCGTCACCGACGCCAGCGCCTTTCCGGGCAGCGGCATCGCTGGCACGACGCTCACCGTCATGGCGCTGACCATCCGCGCCTGCCGCAACTTTGTCGACCACTACCGAACGGGACTGCTCTAGGCACGCCTCCATCTCGTGTAGGCGGCGTCTAAAAAGTTCGCCGGCATGTGGAGTGGCGAAAGAGGCGAACAAGTGAACGAGCTGTGGGTTATCCAACCGTCACACTAACTTTGCAGTGACATGCTCCTGTCAACTGAGCAGGAAGGGAAAGCCCATGTCTAAAACACATCAGGACCAGCTCAGCCGGATAAAGGCCGAAATCGCCGACAGCTTCGATGAGGAGCTGGAAATGCAGCTGGAGGAAGACCGGCTGGACGATCTGGTCGTCGAAGGAATGACGGAACCGGCGGAGCAGACGCTCGATCGGAAGATCTATTTCCGCGAGCTTTTCCGACTGCAGCACGAACTGGTTCGGCTGCAGGATTGGGTTCAGTACAAGAAGCTGAAGGTCGTCGTGCTTTTCGAAGGCCGGGATTCGGCCGGCAAGGGTGGCGCGATCAAGCGCGTAACCCAAAGGCTCAACCCGCGCGTCTGCCGCACAGTGGCACTGCCTGCGCCGACCGAACGGGAGCGCCATCAATGGTATTTCCAGCGTTATGTCCCGCATCTTCCCACCGCCGGCGAGATCGTGCTCTTCGACCGCAGCTGGTACAACCGCGCCGGCGTCGAGCGCGTGATGGGCTTCTGCACCCCTGACGAACTCGAGGACTTCTTCCGCTCGGTGCCGGAATTCGAACGGATGCTCGTCCGTTCCGGCATCGTGCTGATCAAATACTGGTTCTCGATCACCGACGAGGAACAGGAATTCCGCTTCAAGATGCGCATCCACGATCCGCTGAAGCAGTGGAAGCTTTCGCCGATGGACATGGAAAGCCGCATCCACTGGGAGGAATATACCAAGGCCAAGGAAGAAATGCTGGCGCGCACACACACCAAGGAGGCGCCCTGGTGGGTGGTGCAGGCCGTCGACAAGAAGCGGGCGCGGCTGAACTGCATCGCCCATCTTCTTGATCAGATTCCCTACGAGGACGTGCCGAAGCCTGAGATTCAGCTGCCGGATCGTATCCGTCATGCCGACTACATCAGGGCGCCGGTTCCGGCTGATATGTATGTGCCTGAGCGCTATTGAAAGCATAGCCGCAACAAGTCGGCTTCCGAAGCGTTGAAACCGAGACCGCATGGTCACTGGACCGTGCGGTCAACGCGTGTTTCCCAACGGCTGCATCGTGAGGTATAAAAACTGAGCGTCCTTCGGCCGATAATACGGAGATGACGGGAGGTTGGTCATGACCGGCTTTTGGAGATTAATCGTTCAGGAGGTTGTGCTCTCGGCGATTCTGGCGGCCGGCAGTGTTATCGGCCTTCCCAAGCTTGCCAACCCGAACGCCAGTGCCGATTATCCTTTGGCAGCCGTGGTTTTTCTGGCGATGTCAGCGGCCTTGGTGACTTATGAGCTTCTGACACGGAAGCCATCCTGATGCCCTCGTTTACCGGCCGGTTGGCGCAGCCAACAAGGTGCGGCCGACCGACAGATTGCGCCAGCACGTCCGGCAAGCTCGTTACGCCGCGCTAGAACACGGCCTAACGATTGCACCGCCGCGGACGTCAGGCCGCGATGTCAGCCATATGGTTCAGCTCCTCGTCGGCATCATCCGGCAGCACCAATCCGGCAGCAGCGAGATTCTCCCTGAGATGTCCGAGCGACGACGTGCCGGGGATCAACAGGATATTGGCTGCGCGGCGCAACAGCCAGGCGAGCGCCACCTGCATCGGCGTGGCGCTCAGGCGTGCGCCGACATTGGAGAGTGTGGACGATTGCAGCGGCGTGAAGCCGCCAAGCGGGAAGAACGGCACATAGGCGGTGCCCTGACGGGCGAGCTCGTCGATGAGCCGGTCGTCGTTCCGATGCGCCAGATTGTACTGGTTTTGCACACAGACGATCTCGGTGATCCCGCGGCCTTCGGCGACCTGTTTCGATGTGGCGTTGCTTAAACCTATGTGACGGATCAGACCTTGCCGCTGGAGATCAGCCAGAACCGTCAGGGGTGCTTCTATCGAGCCTTCGGCCGGGCTATGCAGGTCAAATGCGATCCGGAGGTTGACGACATCAAGCACCTCGAGGCCGAGGTTGCGAAGATTGTCGTGAACCGCCTGCGTCAGTTCCTGGCGCGAGAAGGCCGGAATCCAGGACCCGTCCGCGCCGCGCCGCGCGCCGACCTTGGTGACGATGACGAGATCGTCGCCATAGGGATGGAGCGCTTCACGGATGATCTGATTGGTCACGTGCGGGCCGTAGAAATCGCTGGTATCGATATGGTTCACGCCGCTTGCGACCGCCTCGCGCAGCACCGCCAGAGCGGCGCCGCGATCCTTGGGCGGGCCGAACACGCCGGGTCCTGCCAGCTGCATGGCGCCATAGCCAAGTCGCCTCACCTTGCGGTCGCCGATATTGAATGTGCCGGATTGATGGATCATTGACATGGTCGCGCTCCTTTCAACAGATGAGATTAAACTTACTCCTTGGCGGTGCGTGTGATAATTGGGTACAATGCGCACGGGCCGTGCGGAGTGGCGAACAGTGAAAGCAGACCTGAGTGACCTCAACGCCTTCGTCGCAGTGGCGCGGGCGGGTGGTTTTCGCGAGGCAGCGCGCGCCAGTGGCAGCAGCGCCTCCTTCTTGAGCGAAGCGGTGCGTCGCCTGGAGGCTGATCTCGACGTCAGGCTCCTCAATCGGACGACGCGTAGCGTCGTTACGACCGAAGCGGGCAAGGGTCTGCTGGAGCGGCTCGGCCCTGCTTTGACGGAGGTGGAGGCCGCGCTCGACGTAGTCAACAGCTTTCGCGACAGGCCGGCTGGCTCGCTGCGGCTCAATGTGCCGGTCAGCGCTGCGCGGCTGGTGCTGCCTGCCATCATCCCGCCATTCCTCGCCGCCTATCCCGACATTCGCCTGGAGATCGTCGCCGAGGAGAGCTTTGTCGACGTGCTCGCTGCCGGGTGTGACGCCGGCATCCGTTATGACGAGCGGCTGGAGCAGGATATGATCGCGATTCCGATTGGTCCGCGCCACCAGCGCTTTGCCACTGCGGCATCGCCTGCTTATCTCGACCACCACGGGCGGCCGCGACATCCGAGGGAACTCCTTGATCACGCCTGTTTGTTGGGCCGTTTTGCCAGTGGTGCGCTGACGACACCATGGGAATATGAGCGGGACGGCGAGGTGGTGCGGGTCGAACCGACCGGCCCATTGATCGTCAGAGTCGGCGGGGCGACCGATCTATCCGTCGACGCGGCGATAGCGGGCACAGGAATCATCTGCATTTTCGAGGATTGGCTGCGTCCGCATTTCGACAGCGGCGCACTTGAGCCCGTCCTCGAGCCGTGGTGGCAGCGCTTTTCAGGACCGTTTCTCTATTATCCCGGCCGGCGTCTGGTGCCTGCGCCGCTCAGGGCATTCATCGACTTCGTCAAGGCATCGGCCAACTGGGTTTGATGTCCGTCGGCGAGCCTCCGCGCCTAGCGTCAGAGCGTGACCTCGGCGTTGTCGCCCATATCCGGTTTGCTGTTTGTGACCGCTGCGGCCGCCATTTTGATATAGCTGATGATGGTGCCGGGGCTATCCCAATATTCAGCCGAAGACGGGGTAACCTTGAGGATGCGGATGGAGGGATCGTCGGGATTGTCCCACCATGCCTTTGCCGGCGTTGCCCACAATTCACGGATCTTTTCGCGGTCGTTCTGCACCTCGGCCGTCCCCGACACGGAAAGATATTTCTGCGCCTTGGTGTCGGCAAAGGCCAGGCAGACGTTCGGCCAGCGGGCGACCTCGTCGTCCTTGTTACTGGCGAGATCAGTCAGAAAATAGACCGCGTTTTCAAGCTGCGCGCTATAGGCGGACATCGGCCGGGCGCGCAGATTGTCACCGTTGCGGGTCGTCAACATGCAGAACCCTATTCGGTCGATTAGTTCCCATACCCGCGTCGCGTCATCCTGCTCGGCCATCGTCATCTCCATTTGTGCGAAAGACGGAGTAACCATCTGCTGAAGCCGATGTTCCCGAGGTTTTAGGTGGCCAACTCCCGGAAGGTGATCGAATAACGCAGCCGATCGACAAGCGGGATGGAATGCTCCCAGAGCGTTCTTGAGGCGCCGGCCATGATATAGGCGGAGCCGGGTTCAAGCACGAGCGATCGCCGCTGCCACTTGTCGCCGTTCCGGCGCCTCAGCCTGAAGGTGCATGACGAAAGCAGGGAGATGCCGACGACGCGGCCGAACACGGATTTATCCCTGTGCCAGCCGATAGGCGCGCCGGGTGCGTATTCCGTCACGAGAGTATGTTCGAGCGCCTCCGGCGCGATATCCGCGAAGCGTGCGGCGATCTCCCGAATGGGGAGCAGCAGTGACGGTATTTCCCCTGCGCTGACTATCGAAGTCGTATTTCCAGCCGAATGAGACCGTTCTGCGTTTGCCTTCGAACCCGTGGAAGTCGAAGGCTTTGAACGGCAGGGCCGGTATCGCTTCGAGAACTGAGCGCTGCAGATCGACGGGCACAATATCCTGGGTATATCGGAAACCCTCGGGAAAGCCGTCGTCGGCCGCGCCAAAGAGATCCTTCTGTGCAATCACGGTCACCGCTCGTTCCTCAATGCACGCTCGGGGTTTCCATGACCGTCGCGAAGTCTTCTGCGACCAGTTCGCTGACTGCTATCAGGATTTCCTCTCGCGAAAAGCCCGACGTCAGTGCCCGCTGAATCAGATCCTGCAAATCCGGCTCAACGACATCGCGGCAATCCTCGAGGCGTTCCTCCGAAACGGTGAGGCTATTCAATTCGTCCATTGTCTATCCTTTCGGGAAATATCACCGCTGAGACCGGGGCAGGATTCTAACGCGCGGCCGTCCGATTGGGCCCGACCAGCAGCCCTTCGCGCTGCATCTTCTTGCGTGCAGCCTTTCGCTGCCGGCTGATCGCCTGCGCTTTTTCCCGGACGCGGCGTTCGGACGGTTTCTCATAAGCGCGCCGTTCCTTCATTTCGCGGAACAACCCTTCGCGCTGCATTTTCTTCTTCAAGGCCCTAAGGGCCTGATCGACATTGTTGTCTCTGACGAGTACCTGCATGTCGAATTCTCCTTGTTGGATGATGTGTCGATCGTCTTTCAGCCGAACTGCGACCGCAATCGCAGTCGCTGTGTTTCGTCGTTCGATAGAAATCCTCTGCTGGCCGCAGCCTGCACTATCGTTCGTTATTGGGGTTGCCTGTGGCGCGCCGGCTGACGCACACCGCCGATCCTTTGCGTCCGTTGACGATTGGGCACTGCTTCAGTGACCGATGGGATCGGATTCGGCTCTAGAAATAGGTGGCGGCGATAGGGATTGCAATGGTGTGCAGGCACCATAAGCAGCACCAGAAAAACGCCGCCGTTACCTAGTCGCCGCAGAAGTTCCTTCAAGTTTACCGCGTGTAAATTGCTCCAAATTGCATCAAATTTGATTGAAGCGACGTACGTAATAGTCGTTTTATAAAGCGGCGCCACACGTTATAGGTGAATTTTAACCTTTCGTTAAATAACCCGTTGACTTGTAGTATTAATAGGTTGTTAAAGAAGCCGCTCTCAAAGGTCAAATGGCCCCATAGATATACAATTTTAGGAGAAACTAATGGCTTCGCCGATTCACGCAACTGATGATAGTGCAACATTTCAAGAAACTGACGTAATTTCCGGAAATCTGCTTTCCAACGATTCATCCGATAATGGCCACCTGTTTCTGCGCGCCTTTGATGGCGCCAGCGTTGGCGCCAAGGGCGGCATGAGTCAGGTCACCGAAATTCAGGGTGAGTATGGCACGTTCTTCGTCAAGCCGGACGGCAGCTATACCTATGTTCTGAGCGATGCTGCCAAGATCGGGTTCACCAACGGCGAACTGCTCCAGGAGAAGGTATCGTACAAGATCTCCGACGGCAGCGGCCACACTGACGTTGGCCTTTTCACCCTGAACATTCAGGGCGTCACCCAGGTCAAGCCGATTGCTGTCGACGACGTCTACAGCTTCACCGAAGGCAGCCCCATCGGCGGCAACGTTCTCGACAACGACATTGCCGGCGACAACGGCAAGATGTTCCTGCGTCAGTTCCTGACCAAGCAGGTAGACAGCCACAATGGCGCCGTTACTGATGTTCAGGGCACCTACGGTACGTTCCACGTCAAGGCCGACGGCTCCTTCACCTACGATCTGACGGCCGATCTGAATGCAGGCCAGACCTACACGGAAGTTCTGCGCTACTACAAGATCTCCGACGGCGAAGGCCATACGGACACTGCCAAGGTGACGCTCAACATCCTTGGCACGGACGCTCATCCCGACGGCGTCGGTGTTTGATCCGCAGCAGTAGATCAGCGAGACAAGATGCCCGCCGCGCAATCGGCGGGCTTTTTGTTGCGCCGCTCTTGACGCCAGCGTTGGCAGACATAACCCTTTTTAGCTAGTTCTTATAAAAGGAAGGCGGGCGTAGTCTCGATGTTCGGAGGACACGCCCTTGACCGAACACATCGAACCCAAGCAAATCGAATCGGACGATCTGACCAAAGTCTGGTCCGTAACCGAGTTCTGCGCTCGCCATCGGATAGATGTCGAGGAGCAAGCGTTGTTGCTCAAACTCTTCGGACCATTCGCGACAGCCTGCGAATTGCTCCATAATGCCAAGCGTGCGCCTCGATACCGATGAGGTCCGCGCTCGCCGACCGGCGATATTCCCCGCTTCCTTAGTCTAGTCGATCTCGACGTGCCATCTCCGTGGACCGGCAGAAGCGTCGCCCGATCGGGTGACGTTCGTTGTCGCGCTCCTGAGCGATTGGTGAATTCCCCTCCGTCGCTGCAAGCTGGAGCGACCCTCGATGACTTTCCGATCGGACAATCTCCTGAATTGCTCCTCACTCTCTGCACAAAATCTGCAATCCGGCGCGGCATCTTGCCGTCATGAGAAAAAACGACATCCCGCCACGCCTCACATCGCCAGCCTTGCCGGATCGCCTGCGCAAGGACGGGTGGTGGCTGACTGAGGGCCTCTCTGCCGAGGGAAGCTTGGGAAGTACGCTCATCGTGATCGAAAATCGGCGTCTGCGAGAGGAGCTCCAATGGACACAGCCGACATCCTGACACAACCGATGCCCATCAAGCGTGGCAACGGCCGGGTCGCCACGCTGCTTGCGCTGGTGGCGCTTGCCGACTTTTTGATCTTTGGCCACGCGCCCGGGATCAATCTTTTCCTCTTTGCGGTCGCCGTTTGCGCAGGCATTCTGTTTGCGTCTCGGAAAACGCCGTCGCCAGCGAAAGCGGCGCTGCTGGTGGGCTTTCTGGTCCTGGCTTCGGCGCCCCTGCTGGAAGCGTCCTCACTCATGGGCGTTGCCTTTTGCGTCGGTGGGCTGATGTCGGTCGCTCTCGTCAGCGCCAAGCTGATGCCTCGGCGGCTAGCAGCTCTGCCGCCAGTGTTTCTTCGGTTCGCTCTCATCATTCCTTTGCGACTTATCGAAAGTATCAAGAAATATGTGACGACGCCGGGCAGACGCCTCTCCCTTGTCAGCGTTCGTCGGGGCATCGGTCTCTGGATCATGCCTGTCGTTCTCGCAGCGGTCTTCGTGTCTCTCTTTGCGGCTGCCAACCCGCTTATCGAGATCGCGCTGCGGAGCATTGATTTTGGTGTTCTGCTGCAGTTCCTCGATCTTTGGCGGATCGGCTTCTGGTTGATGATCGCCATCGCGGTTTGGGCGATGCTGCGGCCGCGCCTGAAGCGTCGCATTGCGCGGTCACAGGC
Source organism: Rhizobium atlanticum (assembly GCF_030182485.1). NCBI lineage: Bacteria > Pseudomonadati > Pseudomonadota > Alphaproteobacteria > Hyphomicrobiales > Rhizobiaceae > Rhizobium > Rhizobium atlanticum. The sequence goes on along the minus strand of NZ_JAQJCJ010000011.1, from coordinate 131,922 downwards.
CAGCAGGGCCTTCATGATAGTGCCCGCCAGAAATGCACTACTCGGCCACGCGTCGCTGCTGCGGTCGCTCGTCCTGTTCAATGCCGTCTTTGCGGTGCAGACACTGCTCGATCTCGTCTATCTCTGGGGCGGCGCGGATCTGCCGGATCACATGAGCCATGCCGAATATGCACATCGCGGCGCATATCCCCTGATTGCGACCGCGCTTCTGGCCGCCGGCTTTGTCCTCGTTGCTATGCGACGCGGCGGCCCCGGCGATTATAGTCCGCTCATCCGCGGCCTTGTCCACGCCTGGATCGCTCAGAACGTCCTTCTCTGCTTGTCATCGATGCTGCGCCTTGGACTTTACGTCGAAGCTTATTCGCTGACGGAACTGCGTGTCGCCGCCGGTCTCTGGATGGCGCTCGTCGCCATCGGTCTCGTGCTCATCCTGCTGCGCATTCTGCTCAACCGATCCAACCAGTGGCTGATCGCCGCCAACCTCGCCTCCCTCGTGACGGTTCTCTACATCAGCGCCTTCATCGATTTCCCGGCATTCATCGCCCGCTTCAATGTCGCTCACAGCCGGGAAACCAGCCAGGAAGGCCCGCCGCTCGACCTGCTTTACCTTTCCTCACTCGGCCCTTCCGTCATTCCGGCGCTCGATCTTTATCTCAGCGTGCTGCCGGCCCACGTGGTCGACAAGAGGAACGAGGCGCTATCGATCCGCTACGATCTCGCGAAGGATCTGGAGTTGCAGCCGCGCGGTTGGCGTAGCTGGACCTTCCGAGCGGCACGGCTGGAGAGCTATCTTCTGACTGCTGCTACCATTGCAAGATCGAACGAGAACGATAACAACAGGTAGGACAAACCAACGCAGGACTGGTGATGGCGCCGCGCATTCTCGTCGTCGATGACGAACCTCACATCCGCGATGTGATCTGTTTCGCCCTTGAACGCGCCGACCTGGCATCGATGGCAGTGCGCAACGGCACCGAGGCGATGGCGGCCTTCCGCCGCGGCAATATCGATCTGATCATTCTCGATATCGGCATGCCCGGTATGGACGGTCTGGAAGTCTGCCGTCAGATCCGCTCGACTTCAGGACTGCCGATCCTGTTTCTTTCGGCGCGCGATGAGGAGATTGACAGGATATTGGGCCTCGAAATCGGCGGGGACGACTATGTAACGAAGCCCTTTAGCCCGCGTGAACTCGTGGCGCGGGTGAAAGCGATCCTGAAGCGCAGTGGCAATGAGGCGGGGCCTGACAGGCGCCACGCCACGCTCGTCGCCGGCGAGCTAAGCCTGGATCGCGCCGGCAGGACCGTTATGTTCGGCAAGAGCGCTGTTGCGATGACGGCGCTCGAATTCGCCATCCTGGACGCATTGCTGTCACGGCCCAGTATGGTCTTCAGCCGCGAGCAATTGATGGAGGCGGCCTACGGCGCCGGCACCTATGTCGCCGATCGCACGATCGACAGCCATATCCGCAACATCAGGGCCAAATTCGCTGCCGCCGGCGGCTCGGGGGTCATCGCAACGGTTCACGGCATCGGCTTCAAGCTCGGCGGCGACATCGGGAGGAAGGCGTGATGCCGGCGCCGAAGGTCAGGGTGAAATGGCGGCCGCCGCTGGCGCTGATCGTCTATGCGGTGCTTCTCACCGTGATGGCGCTGCCTGTTTTGATCGTCATCTGGTTTCGCGCCACGGAGGCGAGCGCGAACCGAATGGAGCCGGTGGAGATCATCGCCCTCGTTGTCGTTCTCGTGCTGACGCTCGCCGTCGCCTATGTGCTGACGCGCACCATCACCGGTCCCATCGACGCCCTGATCGCCCGGACGGATGAGATCGCCCGCGGCGGCAAGGCAGCAATCCGTCCGCTTGAAAGCTATGGGACGCGGGAGATCGCCGTGTTGTCGCAGAGTTTCCTCGATCTCGCGGGAAAACTGGTCGACCGCACCGAATATGTCCGCTCCTTTGCCGCACATGTGTCCCACGAATTGAAATCGCCGCTGACTGCCATTCGGGGCGCGGCGGAGTTGTTGCGTGACGATGATGCCGAGAGGCCGATGACGAAGGCGCAGCGCCTGCACTTTCTGGACAACATCGTCGCCGACGCTATCCGTCTCGATACGTTGCTGCAGCGGCTGAGGGAACTTGCACAGGCGGAAATGCCGATGACCGGGGGCGGAAGCAGCATTGCAACCGTCATTCCCTTATTGCGCCAGCGATTTCCTGCCCTTGATATCTTAGGAGCAGGAGATACGGAGGCATTGATTGCGCTTCCAGAGGAGGCCGCCGATATCGTCTTCGCCAACCTTGCCGACAACGCTCTTCAGCACGGCGCCGCGCTGCTTGAATTCACCGTGTCGTCCGATGCCCGAACGGCCCTCATTCATGTCCGTGACGACGGCGGCGGTATTTCCCAGGAAAACCGCGATCGTATTTTTCAGCCGTTCTTCTCGACCCGGCGTGAAGAGGGCGGCACCGGCATGGGCCTCGGAATTGTCCAAGCCATGCTGGGCTCTCACGGCGGCACGATCCGCCTTCGGCCGACGACCGGCGCCGGCGCTGAGTTCGAAATTGCGATACCCTTGCTATCCCAGCGGGCTGAAGGGGGCGCCGTCAGCTTTTCAGATAGCTGACGACGGCATCGGCGATCATTCCGCGATGGCGTTCGATCGTTTCGCCGTCCGAGAGATTGCGCCGGAAGATCGTGCCGAATGTGTAGCGGTTCGAGACGCGAAAGAAGCAGAAGGCGCTGATCATCATATGGATGTCGATCGGGTCGGCCTTGCGCCGGAAGACGCCCTGGTCGAAGCCGCGCTCCAATATGCCGGCAATGGTTTCGATGACGGAGACGTTGAGATCGCGGATCGCCTCGGAGCGAAGCATATGGGCGGCATGATGGATGTTCTCGATGCTGACGAGGCGGACGAAATCGGGATTGGCCTCGTCGTGATCGAAGGTCGTTGAAATCAGTGTCCGCAGCGCCTCTTCCGGCTCGAGATTGGAGAGATGCAGGTCCGATTCCAGCGAGCGTATCTTGCGGTAGGACTGTTCGAGCACGGCAAGATAGAGCCCTTCCTTGCTGCCGAAATAATAGTAGATCATACGCTTCGAGGTGCGCGTCTTCTCGGCGATCGCGTCGACGCGGGCGCCAGCGAGCCCATGGGTCGAGAACTCCTTGGTTGCGACGAGCAGGATATCCTCCTTCGTCTGCTGTGGATCGTTCTTCCGCCCGTTTTCGCCCCGTTCCGTCATGAGCCTGATTACCGCACTTTCTAATCTATTGGTTTGTCTCTCGAACTCCGGCTTTCGGCTTCACTCGAAGCAAGTGTCTTCTGGACCCGTCTCCGCCAGTCTTATTCACGTTGCAGGCATGTTTCAATAGATGCCGCTTGACATACGAACTAGTTAGTACATTTTGGAGAAGCGAACAGTGGAGGAATTGATCGCGACGCTAATATTTGGTCACGACGTGCATTCGCGGGTCTGACGACGGTCGGCCGGCAAGGGCAAGGCTACGCTTGGGAGGAGCGAATGACCCGTATCATCGAATTTTACTTCTTCGCGCTGAAGGTGACGATCGCGCTGCTGCTGGCAGGTATGGTCGTGCTGGTTTTCGGCAATGTCGTACTTCGCTACGCTTTCAACCAGGGCATCACCTCTTCGGAAGAACTGTCGCGCATTTTTTTCATATGGCTGACTTTCCTCGGCGCCGTCGTGGCGATGCGTGAGCATGCCCATCTCGGCGTCGACTCCCTCATCATCCGCCTCCCGAAACCGCTCGCGAAGCTTGCAGTGCTCCTCGGCTATGGAATGATGCTGGTCGCCACCTGGCTGATGATCAGCGGCAGCTGGGCCCAGACGCTGATCAACCTTCACGTCTCGGCCCCGGCGACTGGCATTTCGATGGGCGTTTTCTACGGCGCGGGGCTCGCCTTTGGCGTGCCGGCCTTTTTCATCCTTCTCTGGGACGCTTTTGCCATCGTGACCGACCGCATCGACGTGACGACCGCCGGGCTTGTGCGCGACAGCGAGGAACAGGCGGCACTTGAAGATCCCGCGCAGACGGCCTTCCCCGTTCTGAAGCCGAAGCACTGAGGAGCGCGTCATGACTGTCACGATCTTCCTCGGCGCCCTTCTCGGTCCGATGGCGCTCGGCGTTCCGATCGCCTTTGCCCTCATCATCACAGGTGTGGCGCTGATGATGTATCTCGGCATGTTCGATGCGCAGATCGTCGCGCAGAACGTGCTGAACGGCGCCGACAGCTTTCCGCTGATGGCCGTGCCTTTTTTCCTTCTCGCCGGCGAGGTGATGAATACCGGCGGCCTTTCACGCCGCATCGTCAATCTCGCCATGGCGCTGGTCGGCCATATCAGGGGCGGCCTCGGCTTCGTCGCCATCTTCGCGGCCTGTGTGCTGTCGAGCCTTTCCGGATCGGCCGTCGCCGATGCGGCCGCGCTTGGCGCCCTGCTCTTCCCGATGATGCTGAAATCGGGCCATGATCCTGCTCGCGCCGGCGGCCTGCTCGCTTCCGCCTCGATCATCGGCCCGATCATCCCGCCCTCGATCGGCTTCATCCTTTATGGCGTCATCGGCGGAGTCTCGATCACCAAGCTGTTCCTGGCCGGCATTTTCCCGGGCCTGATGATCGGTGCGGCCCTCTGCGTTACTTGGCTGATCGTGGCGCGCAAGGAGCAGTTCGCCCTGCCGCCGAAGCAAAGCGGCGCGGTGCGGATGAAGGCGTTCGCCGAGAGCATCTGGGCGCTGATGCTGCCCGTCATCATCATCGTCGGCCTGAAGTTCGGCGTGTTCACGCCGACTGAAGCTGGCGTCGTCGCGGCGGTCTATTCGCTCTTCGTATCGATGGTCGTCTATCGGGAACTGCCGCCGTCGCGGCTGTTCGAGGTCTTCGTCGCGGCCGCGAAAATCACCTCGGTAGTGATGTTCCTGGTGGCCTGCGCCGCCGTTTCGGCCTGGCTGATCACCGTCGCCGACGTGCCCGGCGAACTCGCGTCTCTCGTCGAACCGCTGATGGACAATCCGACGCTGCTGCTGCTTGCCATCATGGTGCTGATCGTCGTCGTCGGTACCGCCATGGACATGACGCCGACGATCCTGGTGATGACGCCGGTGCTGATGCCCATCATCAAGCAGGCGGGGATCGATCCGGTCTATTTCGGCGTGCTGTTCATCATCAATAATTCGATCGGGCTGATAACGCCGCCAGTCGGCACGGTTCTCAACGTCATCTGCGGCGTGTCGAAGCTTTCGATGGAGGATCTGATGAAGGGCGTCATCCCCTTCATGATCGCCGAACTGATCGTTCTCTTTCTGCTCGTCCTTTTTCCCACACTGGTGACCGCGCCGGTCGCTTGGTTCGGGCACTGACTTCGCCTGTGGCGATGGAGTTTCAACGCGGCCGGAGGGAGATGCCGGCCTATCCTGGGAGGAAAACATGCTGAAGAGATTGACGAAAATGGCGCTGGGACTGGCTCTGCCGATTGCGCTTCTGGCAAGCGGCCCTGCCGTGGCAGAAATCCGCGAGCACAGCCTCAAATTCGCCGCCGCCAACAATAAGGGCCATCCCCAGGTCATGGGCATGGAGAAGTTCGCCGAGCTGGTGAAGGAAAAGAGCGGCGGCAAGATCGAGGTCAAGCTGTTTCCGGGCGGCGTGCTCGGCGGCGACGTCCAGACGGTGTCGGCGTTGCAGGGCGGTGTCATCGAGATGACGGTGCTCAACGCCGGCATTCTCGCAAGCAACGTCAAGCAGTTCGGCGCGGTCGACCTGCCCTTCCTCTTCAACAGCGGCGAAGAGGCCGACAAGGTGATGGACGGCGCGTTCGGCACCGACCTGATGAAGCTCCTGCCCAATACCGGCCTCGTCGGTCTCGGCTATTGGGAACTCGGCTTCCGCAATCTCACCAACAACCGTCATCCCGTCACCAAGCTCGAGGATATCAAGGGCCTGAAGATCCGCACGATCCAGTCGCCGATCCCGATCGAACTTTTCAACAGCCTCGGCGCCAATGCGGTGCCGCTGCCCTATACGGAACTCTATACCGCGCTTGAAACCGGCACCGTCGATGGTCAGGAGAACCCGGCCGCCAACATCATCAACGCCAAGTTCTTCGAAGTGCAGAAGTACATGACGGTCACCCGTCACCAGTACAATCCCCAGATCGTTCTCATCAGCAAGAAGTTCTGGGATGGCCTGAACGATGAGGAAAAGGCGGTCTTCCAGTCGGCGGCGACGGAAGCCCGCGACTATCAGCGCAAGGTGTCCAGAGAGAAGGATGCCAACGCGATCGCGGAAATCAAGAAGACCGGTATGGAAGTCGTCGAGCTCAGCCCGGAAGAAACGCAGAAGATGCGCGACGCCGTCAAGCCGCTGATCGACAAGTTCACCGCTCAGATCGGCGCGGAGACCGTCACGCAGCTCTTCAAGGAGCTCGACACGGTTCGCGGCAAGTAAGCGAATCAGGGCCCGCAGCGATCCTGCGGGCCTTTACCATCATGAGAGAAACGGAACTGACGTATGGCCGAGACACTGCTGAAACCGTTGAAGGCCGGGCTGATCGGCTCCGGTATCCAGGCTTCGCTGACGCCTGCCATGCATATGGAGGAAGGTGCGGCCCAGGGGCTGGACTACGATTATGAGCTGATTGATCTCGTCAAGCTGAATGCCTCGCCTGCCGATCTTTCGCGGCTGGTCGCGGATGCCGAAGAGCGTGGTCTGGCCGGCCTCAACATCACCCATCCCTGCAAGCAGCTCGTCATTGCCCTGCTCGACGAGCTGTCGCCGGAAGCCAGGGCGCTCGGCGCCGTCAACACCGTGGTCCTCAAGGACAGCAGGCGCTTTGGGCATAATACAGACTGGTGGGGCTTTGCCGAAAGCTTCCGGCGCGGGCTGCCGCAAGCCGATCTTTCCTCGGCCGTGCAGCTTGGAGCAGGCGGAGCGGGTGTCGCAACCGCCTATGCGATCCTGACGCTCGGCCTGAAGAGGCTGACGGTATTCGATCGCGAGCATGAGCGTGCCATCGATCTGGCGGAAACGATGTCCGCGCTCTTTCCCAGTGCGTCGATCGCCGCCGGCAGCGATCTTGCTGTCGCGATGAAGGCGGCTTCCGGCTTGATCCATGCGACGCCGACCGGCATGGCCAAATATCCCGGCACGCCGCTTCCGCCCGAACTTCTGGAAAGGCGGCATTGGGTCGCCGAAATCGTGTACTTCCCCCTGGAGACCGAGCTATTGTGGCAGGCGAGGCAGCGTGGCTGCCGGACGCTCGATGGCGGCGGCATGGCGGTCTTTCAGGCGGTTGGCGCCTTTCGTCTGATCACCGGCAAGGAGCCTGACGCCGGTCGCATGCTCGCGCATTTCAAGACCATGACGACTTAACGCTACCCGCAAGGACCACTGCGATGAAGACATCGATTGCGACTGTTTCGCTGAGTGGCGACCTCCGCGACAAGCTGGAGGCGATCGCCAAGGCCGGCTTCGACGGCGTGGAGATATTCGAGAACGACTTCCTGATCTTCGATGAAAGCCCGAAGGAGGTCGGCCGGATCGTGCACGATCTCGGCATGGAGATCACCCTCTTTCAGCCGTTCCGCGATTTCGAAGGCATGCCCGAGCCGCTGCGCAGCCGCACCTTCGATCGCGCCGAGCGCAAGTTCGACATCATGCAGGAAATGGGTACCGACCTCGTCCTCGTCTGTTCGAATGTTTCGCCGGCTTCGCTCGGTGGTCTGGACCGAGCGGCGGCCGATTTTCATGAACTCGGCGAGCGCGCCGCGAAACGCGGTCTGCGCGTGGGCTACGAAGCGCTTGCCTGGGGCCGGCACATTCATGATCACCGCGACGCCTGGGAGATCGTCCGGCGGGCCGATCATCCGAATGTTGGCTTGATCCTCGACAGCTTTCACACGCTGTCGAGGAAGATCGAAGTCAACTCGATCCGGTCGATCCCGAAGGAAAAGATCTTCATCATTCAGCTTGCCGACGCGCCGTCGATCGACATGGACCTGCTCTATTGGAGCAGGCACTTCCGCAACATGCCTGGTGAAGGCGACCTGCCGGTACTTGATTTCATGAAGGCTGTGGCGGCAACCGGCTATGACGGCTATCTCTCGCTGGAGATCTTCAATGACCAATTCCGCGGCGGTTCGCCGAACGCGATTGCTGTCGACGGTCGTCGTTCGCTGATCTATCTCGGAGACCAGGTGAAGCGGCAGCAGCCGGAGAGCGCCCTGCCGGTGCCCGCCATGCCGCCACGCGCTGTCGTCGAGGGCATCGCCTTCATCGAGTTCACTGCCGATGAAGACGAGGCGCCGGAACTGGAAGCGCTGTTTGCGAGCCTCGGTTTCCGCAAGGCGGCCAAACACAAGACCAAGCGGGTAACGGTCTTCCGCCAGGGTGCCATTAATCTCGTCGTCAATACCGAGCGGAAAGGTTTTGCCAGCGCCTCATATGCCGTGCACGGCACTTCGGCCTACGCCGCCGGGCTTATGGTCGACGATGCCAAGGCGGCCTTGCAACGCGCGATGGCGCTCGGCGCCGAACGCTTCGAACAATCGCTCGATGCCGGCGAGATCGAGATGCCGGCGGTGCGTGGTGTCGGTGGCGGCGTCCTCTATTTCCTTGACCGCAAATCCGAGCTTGGCCGCATCTGGGAGATCGAATTCGATGCGATCGAGGATGATGTCGCTTCGCAGCCGGCGGGACTGCAAACGATCGATCATATGGCGCAGACGATGAAATACGAGGCGCTGCTGACCTGGCTGCTGTTCTACACCTCGCTCCTCGAGGCTGAGAAGACGCCGATGGTTGATATCGTTGATCCCTCCGGCATCGTCCGCAGCCAGGTGGTGGAAAATCGGGAAGGTTCTTTGCGCATCACCATGAACGGCGCGGAAAACCGCAACACGCTGGCCGGCCGCTTCATCGCCGAAACCTTCGGCTCCGGCATCCAGCATCTCGCCTTCAGGACCGACGACATCTTCGCCACCGCCGCTGCCCTTGCCGCAAACGGTTTCATATCGCTTACGATTTCGCCGAACTATTATGACGATCTCGAAGCCCGCTTCGGCCTCGACGCCGAATTTGCCGATCGCCTTAAGGCCAACAACATCCTCTACGACCGCGATGATTATGGCGAGTATTTCCAGCTCTACAGCCCGACCTATGGCGAGGGTCTGTTCTTCGAGATCGTCGAGCGGCGCGGCTATCGCGGGTATGGCGCCGCGAACGCCATTTTCAGGATCGCAGCGCTGAGGAAACATCTGAGGCCGGCTGGCCTGCCCCGGGCCTGAGAGGCCTCAGGCCGAGGTTCGCAGCATCAGTTCGGCATTGAGAAGAATGCGACCCGCCGGTGCGGCGGGCCCCTCCCCTTCGCCGAGCCGTTCGAGCAGCAGTTCGATCGCTAGCCTGCCGATCTCGTTATAGTTCTGCGCAACTGTCGTTATCGGCGGGCAGGCGTATCGGGACAGTGGATGGTCGTCATGTCCGGCGACACGCAGGTCATGGCTGGCGCCGTGGCCAACCTTGAGGCCCTGCTGGAAGGCGGCGGCGATGACGCCGAAAGCGACGCGGTCGTTGGCGCAAAGCACGGTTCGCGTCGGGAAGCCTTGGCCAGACGTCAGGATGCGGGTTGCCTCCTCGAAGCCGAAACGCTCGAAATCCCAGCTCTTGCTATCCGCAAGCTCGACAATGCTGGGCGCCATGCGGAATTGCTCCATCGCCTCCAGGTACGCCGTCTGGCGTGTCAGGGCGTTGGTGTTAACATGTGGCATGCCGAAATAGCAGGGCGGCTCGCCCGAGCGGCAGAGATAATCGACGATCAGGCTGAAACTCTGGCGATTGTTGGTGCCGACGAAGGAAGACGTCTCATCGAGCGGCGAGTCCACATAGATGAGGGGTACGCTGCGGCCGAGCTCGTCGAGCGTCGCATGATGGGACTCGACGCCGAGCGGCGCGATGATCGCGCCGGCGACATTCATCGATTTCAGCGTCTTGATCGCCCGGTCTTCCATCTCGGCCTTGCCGTCCGAGGACAGGACGAAGGCTAGGAAGCCGGTCTCATTGGCGATCAGTTCGATGCGGCGGGTGAGCGCCATGTAAAAGGGATCGGTAGAGTTGGGAATGATGACGCCGAGGATGTTGCTGCGCCGGCGGTTGAGATTGACGGCGAATATATTCGGCCGAAACCCCGATTTTTTCAGCGCCTGCTCGATCGTCTCCCGGGTCTTTTGACGCACGGACATCGGATCGCTGAAATATTTGGAGACGGTGGGACGTGACAGGCCGACGAACTCGGAAAAGTCCTCCATGGTTTTGATCGTCTTTCCCACCATCTGATCTCCTGACACGGCACCTCTGACGGTTTCTAGATGACTCATCGCTCAACGAAAAGCGATCCCCCGACGGAACGAGGATAACGGCAATAGTTCGGACCTAGTCAGCTGAAAACTGCACTTTCATCGTTGCCGGATCAGCGGATTTCTTGGTGATGAAAGGCAGCACTTCGCCGAGCGGCAGACGATGGGAAACCAGTGCAGCCATCGCGCCTTTGTCCCTTCGGAGGATGTCGAGGGCCTCAGGGATGTTGCGGTTCAGCGAATGGGAGCCGGCGAAATGGATCTGGCGTCGAAAAAGCTCGAAGGGCGAAATGGAAATGCGCTGGTCCGGTGCGCAGACCCCGAAGACAAGAACCGTACCGCCATCGGCGACGAAGTCGATCATGCCTTCGACGACCCGAGCGATGCCGGTCGCATCGGCGACGAAATCGAAGGCCCGGAGGAGGCCTGAAAGTGCCGCGGATTCGGGGACGGCCGTCTCCAGCCCCAGCTTTTTCGCAAGGGCAAGCCGCCCCTCATTGATATCGGCGACCATTACCAGTGGAACGCCCTTGGCTTTCAGGGACAGCGCCAGCAGCAGCCCGATCGGCCCGGCGCCGAAGACCAATGCGTTTTCCGGTACCGCGGGACCGGCTTCGAGGCCGGCGCTGCCAAGGCCGTTTAAGACGCAGGCGAGCGGTTCGGCGAGCGCGGCTAGGTTGAAGTCGAGGTCGCCGATCTCATACAGATGGTCGGTCCTGACCAGGCTGTATTCAGCAAAACCGCCATTCTCCGTAACGCCATAGGCTTTCAGGTCGCGGCAGAGATTGGTCAGTCCCTTGCGGCAGGCCCGGCACTCTCCGCAGGGAAGATTGGGATCGACGACGACCCGCGCGCCGACGGCAACACCGGAGACATCGCCCGCGACCGCCTCGACCACGCCGGCATATTCATGGCAGGGAACCAGAGGGAAGCGACCCTCTCCGTAACGGCCATGGAGGACGTCGATATCGGTATGGCAGAGGCCGGCCGCGCGCACGCGCACCAGCGCATGGCCGGGCCTCAGTTCCGGCAGCGGCAGCGCCGTGGTGACCGCGACGCCCTTTTCGGTATAACAAATGGATTCCATCTCGCTGGCTCCTGGATTGCCTGGCTGCGGGAGAGCGATCAACTCATCCAGTTGCCGCCGTCGACATTGTATGTCTGGGCGAGAATATAATCGCTATCGGCGGAGGCGAGGAAGACGGCCAGACCCTTGATGTCGTCAGGTGTGGCGAAACGGCCGATCGGAACGGATTTGGCAACCGCTGCCTTCTTCTCACCCGGCTTCAAGCCCTCCCACTTGGCGAAATGGGCATCGACGACATCCCAATGCTCACCGTCGACGACGCCCGGTGCAATCGCATTGACGTTGATGCCGTGTTTCACGAGGGCAAGTGCGGCCGACTGCGTTGCCGAGATGATGGCGGCCTTGGAAGCGCAATAGAGAAGCACCAAGGCTTCGCCGCGACGGCCGGCCTGGCTTGCCATGTTGATGATCTTACCGCCCCTGCCCCGCTTGATCATGACGTTCGAGACTGCCTTCATCATGAACAGCGGTCCCTTCAGATTGATCGAGAAGACGCGGTCATAACTTTCCTCGGTGATGTCGTTGACCGGTGCCATGTCGAAGATGGCGGCATTGTTGATCAGAATGTCGATGCCGCCGAACTCGGCATCGATCGTATTGACGACGGCATCGATCGCAGCAAGATCTGTAACGTCAAGCTGCATTGCCTTGGCTGCGGGGCCGATCGCAGCGGCGGATCTCGTCGCCCGTTCGATGTCAATATCGGCGATGACGACTTTGGCGCCCTCTTTGACGAAGGCTTCGGCGAAGCCCAGTCCGATGCCGCGTGCCCCGCCGGTAATCAGGGCGATCTTGTCTTTCAGTCTCATGTCTGTCTCCATTCAGCCGGCGTAGAGCCGGAAGATCCACGCGGCGCCCGTCCTGTCTGTTATCGGATCCGGCAGCCAGAAGGTTCCGGCAGCAGCGCTGCCGGAACCTCTCCGGGAGGAACTCGCGGCAGCGCCCGCGAGCACGAACTCACTTTGGGTAGCCTGCCTTTTTCATGTCGCGCTCGACCTGGTTCTGGGCGTTGTCGAGAGCGGCATCGACGGATTGCTGGCCGGACAATGCCGCACCGATCTGTTGACCGACAATGGTGCCGATGCCCTGGAATTCCGGAATGGCGACGAATTGCACGCCGGTATAAGGAACAGGATCCTTGGTCGGCTTTGCCGGGTCGGCCGAAAGTATTGCCTTCAACACCGTATCGGCAAAGGGGGCCGCCTTCTGATATTCAGCCAGGGCGTAAGTGGATTTGCGTGTGCCGGGCGGCACAGCGACCCAGCCTTCCTTCTCACCCACCATCTTCACGTAGTCCTTGGAGGTCGCCCATTTCAGGAAGGATTTAGCCGCATCAAGTTTGGTCGAGGTGGCTGGAATCGCCAGGTTCCAGGACCATGACCAGCTCGAGCCGTTGGCGGTGACGGCGACAGGAGCGCGGGTGAAGGCGATCTTGTCGGCGACCTTGCTCTGCTTCGGGTCATAAACGCGGCCGGCAGCCGAGGTCGCATCGATCCACATTGCGCAATGCCCGGTCGAAAACAGCGCCTGGTTTTCGTTAAAACCGTTACCGATCGCGCCAGGAGGACCGTATTTGGTCATCAACTCGACATAGTCTGTAATTGCCTTCTTCCAGGGCTCGGAATTGATCTGCGGTTTCCAATCCATGTCGAACCAACGCCCGCCATAGGAGTTGATCATCGTGCCGAGGAACGCCATGTTCTCGCCCCAGCCAGGCTTGCCGCGCAGGCAGATGCCGTATTGTTCCTTGGACTTGTCGGTCAGCTTGGCCGCATATTCCTTGATCTGATCGTAGGTTGGCTCATCCGGCATCTTGATGCCCGCGGCGTCGAAGAGATCCTTGCGATAGAGCGTGAACGAACTTTCCGTATAGAAGGGCACGGCATAGAGCTTGCCGTCGACGGTCAGCCCCGTCTTGATCGGGGCGAGCAGATCGTCATAGTCGTAATCGTCGCCGAGGTCGCCAACGGGCGCCAGCCAGCCTTGCTTGCCCCAGATCGGTGCTTCGTAACCGCCGATCGTGATGATGTCGTACTGGCCGCTCTTCGTCGCAATATCGGTGGTTACCTTCTGGCGCAGGACGTTTTCCTCCAGAACCACCCAGTTGAGCTTGTTGCCGGTCTCCTTTTCCCATTCCGGCGACAGTTTCTGCATGATGATCATGTCGCCATTGTTGACGGTGGCGATCGTCAGTTCATCGGCGCCCGCCATCCCGGCGGTGAGCGCGAGGCAGGCGACGGATGCAGAAAAGATGCAAATGATCTTGCTCATGATTTCCTCCTCCACGATGTCACGCATAATATTACATGCGTAAACTTTGTATCGGCTTCTCAAGATCTGTTGTCAAGCGCGTTCCGCTCACTTATTCTTCTGCTGGATAGAAGCAACAGACGTGCAAGTCCAGCGGCGTTGCGTCATTTTGCAATGCACTGGAATCAAAAATAAGTTTCTGCGGTGCAACATAAATATTGCCGTGCGTAAACTAATTCTTGACGAACTATGGAACGGCGCGATAGGGCGGGATGGCGCGGAAGCGCAGGCATTGATCGGCCCGCATGAAGGAGATTGCAGATGCCGTCACGTCCCAAGGCACTTGCGCCAGAGGCGCTCGGACCGACGATCACAATTGGCGAAATTCTGGTGGAGATCATGGCGGCCACGGTCGGCGCCGGCTTCCTCGAGCCGCAATCGCTAACCGGGCCCTATCCGAGTGGCGCGCCGGCCATTTTCATCGATCAGGTCGCGCGCATGGGCGGTGCCAGCGGCATCATCGCCAGCGTCGGCAAGGATGATTTCGGTCGGCTGAACATCGAACGCCTGCGACGGGACGGCGTCGACGTCTCTGCCGTCGCCGTTAAAGAGGACTGGCCGACCGGCAGCGCATTCGTCCGCTATCGATCCGACGGGGCCCGCGACTTCGTTTTCAACATCGCCAGATCCGCCGCCGGTCAGATTGCTTTGACGCCGGCTGCTGAGGCTCTGGTTCAGCGCGCCGGCCATGTGCATGTCATGGGAACGGCACTTTCCATTCCCGGCGCCCGCGAGGTGATCCTCTACGCCATCGAGACGGTGCGCGCTCGCGGCGGCTCGGTGTCTCTGGATCCCAATCTCCGTAAGGAACTGCTGACGGATGACGGCACGCTGGAAAGCTTCGACAAGGTGCTGGCCACGGCCGACCTGTTGCTGCCATCAGGCGAGGAGCTTTTCACGGCTGCTGGAGTAACCGACGAGGGCGGGGCTGTCGCAAAGCTGCTGGAGAGCGGCATCGGCGAGATCGTTCTGAAGCGGGGCGAGCAAGGCGCGTCCTTCTTCGGCCGCGACCTCGCGCGCGTCGATTGCGCCGCTTTCGCTGTCGAAGAGATCGATCCGACCGGTGCCGGCGACTGCTTCGGCGCGGCCTATCTCACCTGCCGCCGCAAGGGCATGGCTCCGGAGGCCGCCCTCCTCCACGCCAATGCGGCCGGTGCACGCAATGTAACCCGGCTCGGTCCCATGGAAGGTGTCTCCACCCTTGCCGAGCTCACGGCGTTTATTGCCGAGACCCCCAGGAGATAGACGATGGACCGGATATTGACCCGCCTTGCCGCTGCGCGGCGCGAAGGCACCCCCTTCGGCATTACTTCCGTCTGCTCCGCCCATCCCTTCGTCCTCAGGGCCGCGATCCGGCAGGCAGTGCGCGACGGCGGGCCGGTGCTGATTGAGGCGACCTGCAATCAGGTCAATCATCTCGGCGGCTATACCGGCATGACACCGGAAGACTTCATCCGCTTTGCCGAGCGCATCGCCGCCGAGGAAGGGCTCGACCGTTCGCAATTGATCTTCGGCGGCGATCACCTCGGTCCCAATCCATGGCGCAAGGAAAAGCCGGAGGCCGCACTCGCGAAAGCCGAGGCCATGGTCGAAGCCTACGTCCGAGCGGGGTTCGGCAAGATCCATCTCGATGCCTCGATGGGCTGCACCGGCGAGCCGGCCGCACTCGATGATCGCACGATCGCCGAGCGCGCCGCAAGATTGGCAGAGGTGAGCGAAAGGACAGTGAAGGCGATTGGCGCGCCGCTGCCGCTCTATATTCTCGGCACCGAGGTTCCGGTGCCGGGCGGCGCCGATCATGCCCTCGAAGAACTCCGGCCGACCGCGCCGGAGGCTGCCCGCTCGACGATCGCCATTCATCGCGAGATCTTTTCGCAGGCGGGATTGGAAGACGCCTTTTCCCGCGTCATCGCTTTCGTCGTCCAGCCGGGCGTCGAATTCGGCAGCGAGAACGTAATCGGCTACAGGCCCGAACTTGCGACTGAATTGACCGCACTTCTCGACGAGGAACCGCAATTCGTCTTCGAGGCTCATTCTACGGATTATCAGACGCGCGATGCGCTGACGCGGCTGGTGCAGGACGGCTTCCCGATCCTGAAGGTCGGCCCCGGCCTGACCTTTGCGTTGCGTGAGGCCGCCTATGCGCTCGATATGATCGCCTCGGAGATGGTTGCCGGTTACGGCAACAGGCCGCTTGCGGCCGCGATGGAGGCACTGATGCTGGCAGCACCCGCCGACTGGCAGGCCCATTATCACGGCGACGAGACGGCTTTGCGTCTGCAGCGGCACTATAGCTACAGCGATCGTATCCGCTATTACTGGAACAGGCCCGAGGCCGAAAAGGCGTTCGAGAGACTGCTCGGCGCACTGGGCGGAAAGACGATCCCGGAGACGCTGCTGCATCAGTATCTGCCGCAGCTTTCGGCGGCCGAAGCCGGCGATCCAGAGACTATATTGATTACCGCGGTCGACCGTGTGCTGGCCGATTACCAGAGCGCCTGCGGCACGGCACCGTGAATTTTTCCGAGCAACAAGAGGAGCCCGGCCGCCGGGCGGAGAACCCGCCCTCCCCTCTCCAACGCTTACCGCGTCGTATAGCCGCCATCGATAACAAGCACCTCGCCGGTGACATAGCTTGCCGCGGCCGAGCAGAGGAACAAGGCTGCACCCGCCACCTCCTCCGGCTGCCCGACACGGTCCATCGGCGTCATGCTGCGCCAGGTCGGGAACCAGTCGGGATTGGCGATGCCGCCGCGCGACATATCGGTCTCGATATAGCCGGGCGCAATGGCATTGACGCGGATGTTCTCGGCGGCGACCTCGCTTGCCAGGCTCTTCGTCATCATGTGGACCGCCGCTTTGGAGGCGTTGTAGGCGACCTGGTTCTGCGGAATGTTGGATATGATGCCGGAGATCGAGCCGATATTGAGGATAACGCCGCCGCCCTGGCGCCGCATCGGTGCAAGTGCTGCGCGGCAGGCGCGGAAGACGGCATCGACATTGACGGTCATGATCTCGCGCCAGATGGCATCGGAGAATTCCCCACTGTCGCCATGAATGGCGATACCGGCATTGTTGACGAGGATATCGAGCCGGCCCGCCCGTGAGAGGGTCTCAGTGACGAGCGCATCGGCGGCATTATCTTTCATCATGTCGGCGGCGACGAAATCGCAATCGACCCCGGCTTTGGCCACCCGCTCGTCCGCCGCCGCGTTGCGGTTTCTTCCGCTGATGAAGATTTTGGCGCCCGCCTCCCCCAGTGCTTCGGCGATCGCCAGGCCGATGCCGCGCGTGCCGCCGGTCACCAGCGCCACCTGTCCGTCCAGGCGAAATCTGTCGAAGATCATGGCCGTTTCCTTTCTCTGGCTACTAGGGGGGCGGCGCATCGCTCAGATGTCGGTGCTCTGCGGTAGAATGACGAGGTCACGGATGGTGACGTTGCGTGGGCGCGTGAGCATGAAGAGCACCGCTTCGGCCACTTCTTTGGGCTCCATCAAGCCACCGGCGGCGAGTGCCTCGTCGAGCTTCTCCTGCGGCCAATCGCTGAGAAGGGCGGTCACGACAGGGCCGGGTGCTACGGCGCCGACCCGCAAGCCGTGCTTGGCGACCTGTCGCCTGAGGGTATGGACGAAGGCCTGGACCGCATGTTTGGAAGCCGTATAGATCGGCTCCCATACCACCGGGATCATCCCGGCGACCGAACTCGTCAGAATGACATCGCCGGTCTTGCGTTCGACCATATGCGGCAGGACGGCGTGCACCGAACGGAAGGCGGCGTTGATGTTCAGGTTGAGCATGCGATCCCAGGCGTCGGGGTCGCCGTCAAGCACTTCGCCGCCGATGTAGGAGCCGGCATTGGCGTGGAAAATGTCCAGCTGGCCCGCTTTCTCCAGGATAGCAGGCATCATTTGCCCCACGCTTTTAGGGTCCAGAAGATCGATGACCAGGGGAATAGCCTGTTCGCCGAGCTTCGAGCAGACATCTCTCAATGCTTCTTCGTTGCGGTCGATCAGCGCGACCCGCGCGCCTGATGCAAGCATGGTCCTGGCGCACTCCAGGCCAATACCCGACGCGGCCCCGGTAACAGCCGCGACTTTTCCAGACAGATCCTGTCCCATTTTCTTCCTCTGCTTTCCTGTTGATTAGGCCCGGCCGTGCGAAATACGCGATCGGCGTGCCAGCGAGTCCACGATGACGGCTACGGCAAGAACGGCCCCCGTGATCATGTAACGAAGCGATGACGACAGATCGAGGAGCGTCAGACCGCTCGCGATCGACTGAATGACGATGATGCCGAGAAGGGCCGAGTAGGCACTGCCGCGTCCGCCGAACAGGCTGGTGCCGCCGATGACCGCCGCAGCGATGGCGTTGAGATTGACGTCGCCGGTGCCGGCCTGCTGACTGGCCGTCGCCAATCGCGCCGCCGAGAGCACGCCGCCGGTCGCGGCCAGCAGGGCGCACATGACGAAGGCGCCGGCATAGATACGCGGCACATTGATGCCGGAGCGGCGGGCCGCCTCCCTGTTGCCGCCGACGGCATGCATGGAGCGCCCCCATTTCGTGCGGGTCAGCGCATAATTCATAGCCGCGACGAGGCCGACGAAAAGGCCGAACATCCAGGGAATTCCGCGCGACTGGTTGAGATAGAAGGCTACCGCTTCCAGGGCAACAGTGATCACGACGGCGCGCAGAAGCAGTCCGCTGACGGATTTCGACGACAGCCCGGCGGCCCGCCGCCGCGCCGCGGTGCGGTAGCTGGAGAAAAAATACGCAATGCCGGCAAGCGCAATGAGCGTATAGGAGACCGGATCCGGCATGACCATTATCTGCCCGAAATTCACGAGCCACGAGCCATAGGTCAGATTGATCGAGCCGGTCGCTCCGAGAATATAGAGCTGCAGCCCGAGAACGGCGAGCAGTCCCGACAGGGTAGAGACGAAGCTCGGCATGCCGAAGCGGTTGAAGAGGAAGGAGTAAAGTGATCCGATCAAGGCGCCGACCGCCATTGCGGCAAGTATGGCCAGTACCACCGGCCAGCCCTGGTTGATCCAGAAGACGCCGACCAGCGCCGAGGCGAAGCCGCTGACTGAACCGACGGACAGATCGATTTCGCCGACCATCAGGATGCAGACGATGCCGAGCGAGATGACGCCGACCGTCGAACAATCGAACAGCATGTTGACGAGGTTGGCGCTGGAGAGAAACACCGGATTGAGCGCCTGGAACACCGTCCAGATGATCACCAAGCCGATGATGACAGGCAGCGAGCCGAGGTCACCGGAGCGGATACGATCCCAGAAGGCGCGGACCCACCCGGCAAGGCTATCGTCATGGCGTACTCTTTCGTCACGCCGATCGAGGAGAACAGGTGCTGCCGGTTCGTTCTCAATGGTCTTCATCATGCCCTGCCCTCCTCGTTCTCTTGGCTTTGCGCCTTGCGACGCATAGCGCGGCGGGAGACGGAGTTGTTGGATGCGCCGGTAATCGCGCTGACGAGCTCTTCGTTCGATGCGTCGGGCATGAAGGTGCCGTTGTTTCGCCCGAGCCGGAGCACGACGATACGGTCGGCAACAGCCCGCACATCCTCCATGTTATGGCTGATCATGATAACGCCGAGGCCGCGCTCGCGCACGCGCTCGATCAGATCCAGCACCTCGGCCGTCTGAGCAACGCCGAGTGCGGCGGTGGGTTCGTCGAGCATGATTAGTTTCGGTTCGAGCAACAGCGACCGGGCGATCGCCACGGTCTGACGCTGGCCCCCGGAAAGCGAGGCGACGGGCTCGCGCACGCTTGGGATCCGCGCGGAAAGTTCGTTCAGCAGCTTCCAGGCGCGGATCTCCATCGCGACCTCGTCGAGCTGGATGGGATTGAGCTCCTTGCCGAGAAAGATATTGGCGACGACGTCGAGATTCTCACAAAGAGCCAAATCCTGAAAGACGGTCGCAATGCCGAGATTGAGCGCAGCGCTTGGGCTCGACAGATCTGCCTGTTTTCCCTCGAACAGGATGGTGCCCGCGGTCGGCTGGTGGACGCCCGCCAGAATCTTGACCAGCGTTGATTTGCCGGCGCCATTGTCGCCCACAAGCGCCACGACTTCGCCGGCGTGCACGTCGAGCTCGATATCGGTCAGCGCCGACACCGCTCCGAAATTCTTCGAAATCCCACGCAGGCTGAGGACGGGCTGGCGGGGATCAAATTGATGTGAGATTTCAGACATCGCCTGATCTTTCGGAAAAGCGAAAAAGGAAGCGCGGCCGATGTCGGACGCGCTTCCGTTGGATTTACTTGATGATGCCGAGCTTCTTGCAGCCCTCGGCGTAACGGCCGGTGCAGAGCTCTTCGGCAGTGTTGATCTTCTTGTCGATGATCTCGGCCTTCAAATTCTCGGCAGTGACGACGGCCGGCACGAAAAGCTGCGCCGGCGTGTCGTAGAGCGTCATCTCGGCCTTGATCGTTTCGCCTGCCAGGAGCTTTACGGCGACGTCGGCTGCGGCGGCGGCGACGATTTCGCTCGGCTTGGAGATCGTGTTGTACTGATCCCCTGATATGATGAGCTGCAGCGCCGCGATCGTCGCGTCGTTGCCGGTCACCGGCGGCACGGGATCGACACCGGCGGCCTTGAAGGCTGCGATGGCACCACCGCCGGTGCCGTCATTAGCAGCGACGACGCCGACGATCTGCTTGCCGAAGCGGGTGATCTGTCCGGCGGCCCATTGCTGCGCATTCGCCGGCTGCCAGTTCGGCGTATCGAATTCAGCAAGCGTCTTGTATCCACCGCTCGCCAGACCCTCGTGAATGCCGTCCTTGATCAGGCCGGCAGCAGCATCGGTCGGCGAACCGTTGATCTGCAGAATACCGCCGCTGTCCGTTGGCACGTTCTTCGCCTTCAGATGCTTGACGAGCGATTCCGCAATCGCCTTGCCGATCGCCTTGTTGTCGAAGGAGACATAGAAATCGGCCTTGCCGGTCGGAATCGGGCGGTCATAGGCAATGACCTTGACGCCCTGGCTTTGGGCGAGCTGGACAAGAGATGCGGCCGCCGCCGAATCCACCGGATCCAGCACGATAACCTTGGCACCCTGGGTGATGGCCGAATTGAATTGTTGCTGCTGTTTGGCAATATCGGCATCGGCATTCTGATAGATGACCTTGCACGACGCGCAAAGCTTCTTCATTTCGGCGACGAAGCCCGGATGGTCGTGCTCTTCATAACGGGTCGAGCCTTGGTCGGGCATGAGGAACGCGACGGTCGCATCCGCAACCGCGCTTTGTGCAAAGGCGGAAGTTCCCCCGAGCAAGGACAACATAAGTGCCGCGGCGCCTGCCGCTTTCGTCGAAAATTTCGTCATTTCCATCTCCTCCCATTGGAAAAAATCGTGTAGTCGGTGATTGCAGTGATCTGCTGTGCCGTTCGGCTGAACGAGCGGCGTGCCTGCCCCGGCGGTTTGCTGTTTCTGAGGACAAGCGTCTCCTCTCGCGAGCCGCTCCTCGCGCGCTCACGTTCAAGCCTGCGTCAGTTTTGTTCCTCCTCCTTGTCCTCCCTATTGCCGTCTTCGACGGACCTTATGCCGCCTTCGCCACGTTGATATTGTCGCCCAACAATCGCCGGAAGCGGGACGGCGTCATGCCTTTTTCCGCGAGAAACTGGCGGTTGAAGTTGGACAGATTGTTGAAGCCGACCTCGAAGCAGATGTCTGTGATCGACGCATGGTCGTCGCTCATCAGGATCTGGCAGGCGAGATTGATGCGTAGGCGTTTCACATATTGCACGAGCGACATGCCGGTATGGCGGCGGAAAGCGCGTGAGAAGGCGCCTGTGGACTGTCCGGCGATCGCAGCGAGATCGGTTTCGTCGAAGGATTTCGTCAGATTTTCTCTGATATAAGCGAGCGCCTTGTTGATGCCGGCCGACATATAGCCCGAGGGATCGGGCAGATAGCTGGGGCTTGCGAGAAGCTGGGCGTCCTGCGCCCGGCTGAGCAGCCCGACGATCATCATGAAGAGCTCGATACGGCGTACGCCCTGGGCCTGCTGCACCTCGTTCATTAGCGGCGCCACCTCCCCGCTGGTCTCAGTGCCGAAGAGCACGCCCCGGCGGGATGCTTCGAGGACCGGCTCGAAGGGACCGAGCTCGGGCAGCACTTTCATTGTGTCGCTGATAAAATTCTCGCTGAACTGGATGAGCTGGCATCGAAGCGGAATGCTCGATCCCTTCGGGACGTCGCTGATCCAGTTGTGAGGAAGATTGGGGCCAGCCAGCACCAGATTGCCCGGTTCGAACTCGCCGATGAAATCGCCGACGAAATAGCGTCCTGTTGTCGCCACGACGAGATGCAGTTCATATTCCGGATGAAAATGCCAGCGAACGGTGTGATAGGGATAGCCATGCGCCTTCGCTGCGAAGGATTCGCCCGGTCTGATCTGAACGACTTCCAAGTCAGGTTCCATCGCTTCCTCCTCCGGGTGCGGTTCTACGTCCGCCTGCCAAATTTTCTTTTGGCTCTATTATTAAGGCGAGTGTAGTGGGCTCGCTTCATGCCCGCCACCACGATTCCAGGCCAAAACCGATACTTTTTTGATGATTAACGCTAAGCAGGCGGCGCAAAGACGACGGCAATCTGCCTTTGGGATCGTCCGAGACTGATCTCAGGCGGCCAGGGCGGCAATCACATTTCTGACCAGCGCAGCCGAAGACAGCCGGCCCGTGGCGCAGCTCGGGGCGCCGATGGCCCCGACGCGAATGGAAACTCCGCCGCGCGCATTGGCGATCGCAAACATCGACTCGTCCGTCAAATCATCGCCGATGGTGATCGGAACGCGGTTCTTGAAAGGATCGGACTGGAAAAAGCGTTCCAGCGCGTCGCCCTTGCTCGACCGTGCCGGTCGCAGCTCGAACACCCTTTTACCGAGCTGCAACGCCCAGTTCGGCCCGGCCAGCTCGGCATAGTGATGCATGCGCTCCTCGAGCACTTTTTCATATTCGGGCGCCAGTCGGTAGTGCGCGGCAACGGCGGCGCCTTTATCCTCTATCAGAACTCCCGGATAATGTTCGGCTTCGGCGGTCAACGCATGTTTCAGCGCCTGGAACTCGGGCGTCGGCTCGACGGTATGCATCCCGGCGGCGCTCCTGATCTCGGCGCCGTGCAGGCCTGCGGTTGGAAATGCAAAGGGTTTGAACAGCTCGTCTGCATAGGCAAGCGAGCGCCCAGTGACCAGTGCCAAGGCGCCGCCGAGCTTGTTCGAAAGGCGATGAAGGTGTCCGGGCAGGTCCTCTGGGACCTCAATTGCGTCCGGCGTAGGCGCAAGATTGAGCAGCGTTCCGTCGATGTCGAGAAACATCGCCCAGTGCTCCGGTTCCCCCAGCACCAATGAAAGCATTTCCTGCGTAGTGGTGTCGTCCTGCACGGCATTCTCCAAACTCTGCAATCATTGAAGCTAGGTCGCCCGCCGGCAACGACAAGATGACGTGGCCGGCACGGGAACATCCAAAGGCGGGTCAGCGTTTAATCTCGCCGCCCGTTCAAGCACTCGTGCCGTAAAGGTAAATTGATGGCCAGAAGCAGCTCCAAGAATAGCGAGGAGATCACCGCGCCGTTGGCGCATGGCGCGACTGTTTTGCCGCTGGTGACGATCGACGACTACAACAATGAACTGCGTGACAAGAACGGCTTTGTTGGCGACAACGCCAACAAGAAGACCTTCCAGCAGAAGCTCGACGATTGGAGAAAACACGTCCGCAAATTCGGAGATGACCCGATCGGTAAGGTTGCGACAGCAAAGCTTTCCAAGAAAAAGATCGAGTCTCTGCTGAAAGGGGACGATATGGAGGCCGCCGCACTGGTCCTGGGGGCGGTGGAGGACTTCGCGAAGGACTTTGCCGAGGTCATCGGCAAGTTCCTCAAGGACGAGCGCTGGTTCAAGACGGAGCGCATCGTCGTCGGCGGCGGCTTCAGGCAAAGCCGCTTCGGGGAGCTGGCAATCGCCAGGACCATGGTTCTTCTCAAGGCGGCGGGCATCAATATCGAGGTCACCCCAATCGTCCACCATCCCGACGAGGCGGGACTGATCGGCTCCGTCCACCTCATGCCGCCCTGGATGTTCAAGGGTTACAAAGCGATGCTCGCCGTCGATATCGGCGGCACGAATGTCCGTGCCGGCGTCGTTGAGTTCGGAAAGGAAAAAAGCCCCCATTTTGCAGATGCGGGCGTCTGGGAATCGACCATCTGGCGCCACGCCGACGACGAACCGAGCCGCAGTGCGACGGTGGAAAGAATGGCGGCGATGCTACAGGAATTGATTGACAAGGCAGAAAAGGCCAATCTGAAGCCGGCTCCGATCATCGGCATCGGCTGTCCCGGCATCATCAAGGCAGACGGCTCGATCGAACGCGGTGGACAGAACCTGCCAGGCGGCAATTGGGAAAGCGACAACTTCAACCTTCCCGCAGCACTGATGAAGGCCATTCCCTCGATCGCCGATCACAGCACCTTCGTGATGATGCACAATGACGCCGTCGTGCAGGGCTTGTCGCAGATCCCTTTCATGGAGGACGTGTCGAGATGGGCGGTGCTGACCATCGGCACGGGATTGGGCAATGCGCATTTTACCAATCGCGAGGGATTGAAAGCGCGATAATCCTGCCACGACGGGGAAGCTTTCGGCAAAGCAATGATCATGTCACCCCCCGCACAACCATCGGCCGACGCCGCGTCGCCTTATGGTAAATAACAGGTAAACAACGAAGAATTTGGTAGACGGAAGCAAAGGCGCGCATAAGTTCCGCTAGGAAGAGTGCCGGTTTCAGCAGAGACAGGTCCCGTGCGGCCTTGAACCCGATGATAGCCGTGCCGATGTGATTCGCATAGCGCAGGGCAAACCTCACATCCATTGCGCTTAATGTCCGTCACGCCAGCTGTTCCTATCTGCAGCTGACTGCGAACTCGGTTGATTGGTTCATCGCGCCGACATTCGGCTGGCTCACTCGTAGTAGATGTCGTGCAGGCATCACACTGCCGCGCCCAGCAGCGGCGGCGCAACTCAATCGCGGACGCAAGTCGCGACTCTTGGCAATGCGTATGGCCCGAATAGAACCCGGTTCGGCGCGTCTGTCGAGCATGCCGCGCATCGTCGTTGTCGCAAGCGTATCTCGGGAGTAATGCCTGGTTTAGCCCCCTTCCCTTTTCTGCCACAACTGCAAAAGATGGTGATAACATCGGCGGGCGGTTCTCCGCGCATTCAAATTGCGCTTATCTCCACGTCACGCAAGCTCATATGCAGACGAAAGATATAAGATGAACTTCAAGGGAATAAGCGCTCCGATCAATGCAGGCCGTCTCGAACAAATGCTCGGCCTTGCCTCGTCACGCCGCGATCCGGAATCCCAAGATGCAAATGGCAAGGCTTCCCACGTCGAGCCCGTCCGCGGGTTGGAGGTCGAGAGCCTTTGCCGTCCGTCTGCCTATAAATAAGAACGCCATCTGCCTGATCCGGTCTGTACCAAGCGGCGGCGGTTACTCCACTGAGTCGGCGAAGGCCTCGACGTCGGTCGAGTAGTCCCGGCGATAGGTCGGTGGCTTCGGCCGATGCCGTGTCGCCACCATTGTCAGCTGACAATCGCGCTAAGATTCCGGAATTCCACGTAATTTTTTCGAGGAATTCGGTTTGTTATATATTGGCTAACCAAGAAATCGCTTGACGGAATCGCCAGACTCACGATCTTTTGCGCAAAATTGCCCGATTTATCAGGATTTGCGTGAATGCCGACCAAGGCCGCGATTGTTGAGAAAGCCAGAAGAGCGAGTCAAGTCTCCATCGACGAAACGATTGCGCAGGACTCGACGATGCTCAGCAGCCAGCTCCAGGTTCTGTTCGAGCGGTTATTTTCGCCCGATGCCCGCAAATCGCTGCGACGGTTCAGCAGCACCGAGGCCGCCAAGCTGCTCGGCGTCACCGACAGCTATGTTCGCCACCTCACGGCCCAGATGGAAAGCATCAATCCCGAAAAGACGGCGGCCGGCCGCCGCGTCTTCTCGCTCGAAGAAATCCATGCGATGCGCCAGCATCTGGGGCGCACCAAACCCTCCTATCTGCCGACGCGCCGGCCGGGCGACCATCTCCAGGTCATCGCCGTTACCAATTTTAAAGGCGGATCCGGCAAGACGACAACGTCAATCCATCTGGCGCAGTTCCTCGCACTGCGCGGCTATCGTGTGCTCGCCGTCGACCTCGACCCGCAGGCGTCGATGTCGGCGATGCTCGGATATCAGCCGGAGTTCGATGTCGGTGAAAACGAGACACTCTACGGCGCTATCAAATATGACGAGACGCGCCGCGACGTGGCCGACATCGTCCGCCAGACCTATTTCCCCGGCCTCGATCTCATTCCGGGTAATCTCGAACTGCACGAGTTCG
Organism: Rhizobium atlanticum; assembly: GCF_030182485.1. Classification (NCBI taxonomy): domain Bacteria; kingdom Pseudomonadati; phylum Pseudomonadota; class Alphaproteobacteria; order Hyphomicrobiales; family Rhizobiaceae; genus Rhizobium; species Rhizobium atlanticum. The sequence continues at coordinate 105,751 of NZ_JAQJCJ010000011.1, read as the reverse complement.
AGCATGATACCCCGAAGGCGCTGGCCGACAGCAATCGCGACGACAAGGACATGTTCTTCATGCGGGTCGGCAATGCGTTGCATTCGCTGGAACAGAGCTACGACGTCGTCATCATCGATTGCCCCCCTACCCTCGGCTTTCTGACGCTGTCTGCTCTCTGCGCTGCGACTGCCGTGCTGATCACCGTGCATCCACAGATGCTCGACGTGGCGTCGATGAACCAGTTCCTGACGATGACCTCCGATCTTCTGGCCGTCGTCAAGCAGGCAGGCGGCAATCTCGAATATGACTGGATGCGCTACCTGATCACCCGTTATGAGTCCAATGATGGTCCGCAGGCGCAGATTGTCGCCTTCCTGCGCAGTTTGTTCGGCGAGCGCGTATTGACCTCGATGATGGTGAAGTCAACGGCGGTTTCGGATGCAGGCCTGTCCAAGCAGACGATCTACGAGGCGGGCCGCGAGACGATGCATCGCCAGACCTATGACCGCGGCGTCGAATCCGTCGACAGCGTCAATGCCGAGGTCGAGCAACTCATCCGCAGTGCATGGAGCAGGACATGAGCCCCAAAGGTCGCGATATCCTGAAGAGCATGGTCGGCGCCGTCGAGCCGGCACGACCGGAGGCGCCAAGCGCGCCGCCGCCGCATCGGCCATCGGGCGCGGTCAAGGCGATGAACCTGTCGCTTGGCCGGCTGGGTGAGGAAGCCGCGGCCGCCAAGGCCTTGCGTGAGTCCCTCGCCTCTGGCGACAAAGTGCTGGAGATTGATCCGGCTGTCGTCGAAATGTCATTTATCCGCGACCGCATCCCGGTCGACAAGGATCCTGAGTTCGAGCGATTGAAGCAGTCGATTCGGGAAAGCGGACAGCAGGTTCCGATTCTTGTGCGTCCGGACCCGATAAAGGCTGGGTATTACCAGGCCGCCTATGGCCACCGGCGCTTGCGTGCAGCCGCGGAGATAGGTGTTCCCGTCAAGGCCGTGGTGCGCAAGCTCACGGATGAACAGCTGATTCTCGCGCAGGGTCAGGAGAACGGCCCGCGTGTCGACTTGAGCTTCATCGAACGGGCGTTGTTTGCGCGACGCATGGATGAACATGGCTTCAGTCGCGACATGATTGCTCAGGCGCTGGCGACGGATAAACCGGAAACGTCACGGCTGCTGCAGGTGGCGCAGACGATCGATGCGGAGATCATTCTTGCCATCGGACCGGCGCCGAAGGTAGGACGCCCCCGCTGGTTGGCCTTTGCCGATAAATTCAAGGAGGCGGGCGGGCGGAAGAAGGCGCAGGCGGCAATCGCTGCCGCTGCTTTCCCAACACTGGAGAGCAATAGCCGCTTCGATGTCATCTGGAAGGCACTGGAGGAGAAGGGCTCGCCGCAGCGGGTCGAGCAGACGCTTCGGACGCAAGGCGGCGGGACGCTTGCTTCGGTGAGCCGCTCGGGAAAAACCTTTCGCATCACCGTCAAATCGGCGGCATTTTCGGAATTCCTGGCTCGGCGGCTGGCGGGCCTCGCCGCCGAATTCGAAGAGCAAAATGAGGGAAAATGAAGCAGTTAGACTGATTGTCAGCTGACAATTGAACAGGAGATAACGCGCAAAAGAAAAAAGCCCCCGAACGTCACCGTCACGGAAGCTTTCCTCGTAGTCTTGAACACCTCCGAGAATCGCACTTCCGAGAATCGCTGTCAAGAGTTTTTGGCGCCGTTCAGGCGAGCGGATTTCTTTTGCCTCATTGAGGTGGAAGAGATGGAAACCGGAAGTATAACGACGCCCTTCGGGCGGCGGTCGATGACGCTTGGAATGCTCGCAAACCAGGTCATGGCAGGTGAGATCAAGCCTGATCAGTCGGTCGATAAATGGAAACTGTTTCGCGCGCTGTGCGAAGCAAAGCCGCTGCTCGGCATCACCGATCGCGCGCTGGCGGTGCTCAATGCTTTGTTGAGCTTTTATCCGAAGAACGAGCTGGCCCAGGAAAACGGCTTGATCGTCTTCCCCTCGAATATCCAGCTGTCCCTCCGAACACATGGCATGGCCGAACAGACGGTGCGGCGCCATCTTGCCGCACTTGTCGAGGCGGGGCTTCTGTTGCGCAAGGACAGTCCTAATGGCAAGCGCTATGTCCGCAGGGACAGGGCAGGGGAGGTCAACGAGGCCTTCGGCTTCTCGCTGGCTCCGCTGCTTGCTCGCGCCGAGGAGATCGAGCAGCTCGCCGCCGAGGTAATGGCTGAGCGCTTGCATGTCCAGCGCCTGCGCGAACGCATCACCCTTTGCCGCCGTGATATCGCAAAGCTGATCGAAGCGGCTGTCGACGAAGACGTCCAGGGGGATTGGCAGGGGCTATATCGGGAATTTCGGGACCTGGTCGAAGGCCTGCCGAGGTCGCCGACGACAGCGCAGCTCGAGCATTTGCTCGATGAATTGACAGCGCTTCGGGCAGATATCCTTAACCGGTTGGAGACTCGGATTAAATCGACGAAACAAAGCGGCAATGCCTGTCACATCGAGCGTCACATACAGAATTCAAACCCCGAATCCACCTCTGAATTTGAACCAAGCTTCGAAACGAAGCAGGGCGCAATGCCGGAGCAAGACCACGGGCGTGGGGCCGTGCTGTTGGAAAGGGGGAGAGATGCAACGGCTCATCCGATCGGACACGAGCGGCAAAGTCGACGGGTGGGCGGCGGCGATGATTCCGGCGGCCTGAAATCCTTCCCGCTTGGCCTGGTTCTGCAGGCCTGCCCGGAAATCCTGGCCTACGGGCCGGGTGGCGTGATCCGCAACTGGCGCGACCTGATGAGCGCCGCCGTCACGGTTCGGTCAATGCTCGGCGTCAGCCCGTCAGCCTATGAGGAGGCGGCAAGTGTGATGGGGGCGGAAAACGCCGCGACCGTGATGGCATGCATCCTGGAACGCGGGGGCCACATCAATTCAGCCGGCGGATATCTTCGCGACCTGACGCGGCGAAGCGAAAAGGGAGAATTCGCGATCGGTTCGATGCTGATGGCGCTCTTGCGGGCGAATGCGCCAGCCGGCCGAAAGGCTGGATAGATCTTAGGCGGTCGGGTGGACGCCGGCGAGTCTGTTGAAACGGGGGAGGGACGGTGTGCTGGATTCAGCGGATAAGTCTTCGCTCGAGGAAGGCCTGCATGTCGCGGCGTCCGTCCACCACGCAATAGACGACGACGTCGGTGCCGATGATGCGGTAGATCATGCGCCAGGGTTTATGGTGCAGTTCCCGGTATTCGGAGATGCCGATGCTGGCCAGTTCCTTTGGGATATTTCCGCGGGCGGGGAATTCTTCGAGATTGGCACAGGCGTTCTCGATTTCCGTCAGGATGCGCTCCGCCGTCTCGGAGCCGTCGCGACCGGTGATGAAACGATAGAGATCCTCGACATCGCGCTCCGCGTCTTCGGCGAAAAGAACACGATAAGGCATCAGGACTGGCTGTCGGCCAGACGCTTGCGAATGCGCGCGAAGGATTCTGCAGCAGGGCGCGTCTTGCCTTCCTCGACTTGCCGATTGGTAAGCGCCAGCACCTTCAGGAGCGCCAAGGTCTCCTGCGTTTCTTCATACTGGCCTACATCCTGAAGGATCGCCTTTGCCTCGCCGTGAAGGGTAATGACGACAGGCCGCGGGTTGTCCTTCAGCGTCCGGATGATTTCTGGCGCATGCGCCTTAAGATAGCTGATCGGCTTGACCTGTTCTGACAGCTTCATGCGGTTACTCCTTTCGACCAGAATATAGATCACAAAATGGTCGATTGGAAGAGCTCGGCCGGCGATCCCAGCACGCCACCGGGGCTTTCAGGCGCGCCTGCTTTTTTCCACTCGGTGGCTCTGAAAGAGAATGTCATTTCTTATAATGAACGTTGTCTACTGATTTTATAGATTAAGTTTTGCAACCACTGAGTGGATCGGCGGGTTATGACCTACTTCCTCAGCCTTCTCGACAAAAGCCCGATCGAACAGGGCCTTTCCGCTGCCGATGCGCTGAGGGCGACGGTAAAGATTGCAGCCCGCGCCGAGGAACTTGGTTATCACCGTTTCTGGGTCGCTGAACACCACAACATGTCTAATCTGGCGAGCTCCGCGCCGGAGGCGCTGATCGCCTATCTTCTTGCTAGGACCTCGAAGATCCGCGTTGGCTCCGGCGGGGTCATGCTGCAGCATTACAGCGCCTACAAGGTTGCCGAGACCTTCAATCTATTGGCCTCGCTTGCGCCTGGCCGCGTCGATCTTGGCGTCGGAAAGGCGCCGGGTGGCTTTCCGCTATCGACACGTGCCCTGCAGCTAGCTGTCGATCCGTCCAGGAAGCCGGATTTTGCGAGCCAGCTTTCCGACCTCAATACCTATCTCGCCGCAGATCCCAATAGCGACGGCGCGCAGGCGACCCCTTTGCCGCCGATGGCTCCTGAACGTTTCCTGCTCGGCGCTAGCGTCGAGAGCGCGAGACTCGCAGCCGAGAAGGGCTGGGAACTCGTCTTCGCCGGCCACCTGAACGGTGATCCTGACAATCTCAACAAGACGTTCGAGGCCTATGAGCAGGCATCCGGCGGTAAGCGCCCGATCCTCGCGCTCGCAGCCTTTGCCGCCGAAAGCGAGGAATATGCCCGTGAGTGCGTCGGCAATCTGCGCATCGTCAAGGTGTTCCTGCCGAACGGCCAGACCGTCAATGTTGGCAGTGAAGGGCAGGCGGCCGAATTTGCCCGCCAAGCCGGCGTCACCGATTACCGTATCGAGGAGAAGGTGCCGAGCGTGCTCCACGGCACGGCCAAGCAGATCCGCAAGGAATTGGACGAGCTTCACCGCCGCTACGGCGTCAAGGAGTTCGTGCTCGACACGCCGGCGCTTTCAACCGCCGACCGCCTTGCCTCCATCGAGCTGCTCGCCGCTGAGCGGATTTCCCTCGTCGCCTGACCCGTTCCAAGGAGGATCGATCCCATGGTTCAAAAACACGTCACGTTCGGCATTATGCTGCAGGGGCCTGGCGGCCATATGAATGCCTGGAAACATCCGAGCGTCCCGGCCGATGCCAGCGTCAATTTCGACTTCTTCGTCGACACCGCGCGCAAGGCGGAGGCAGCCGGCATCGCCTTCGCCTTTGTCGCCGACGGACTCTATATCAACGAGCAGTCGATCCCGCATTTCCTCAACCGGTTCGAGCCGATCGCCATTCTCTCGGCGTTGGCGGCTTCGACCTCGAAGATCGGGCTTGTCGGCACGGTCTCGACCTCCTACAGCGATCCCTTCACCATCGCTCGCCAGTTCGCCTCGATCGATCTCATCAGCGGCGGCAGGGCAGGGTGGAACGCGGTGACCTCACCTCTCGAAGGTTCGGGGCGCAATTACAGCCGCGAGCATCCCGAACACGAGCTGCGCTACGAGATCGCCGAGAATTATATCGATGCGATCAAGGGCCTCTGGGATTCCTGGGACGACGATGCTTTCGTGCGCAATCGCGAGACCGGCGTGTTTGTCGACAAGACGAAGATGCACCGCCTCAATCACAAGGGCCGCTTCTTCCGCATCGAGGGGCCGCTCAACATCGGTCGTTCGAAGCAGGGTCAGCCCGTCGTCTTCCAGGCCGGCGCTTCTGATTCCGGCATCAGACTGGCCGGCAAGCATGCCGATGCCGTCTTCACCAATGGCGGGCCGTTTGAAGAGGCTCAGGCCTTCTATCGCCAGCTCAAGGACAGCGTGATTGCACATGGCCGCAGTGCTGCGGAGGTCGGTGTCTATCCGGGCATCGGGCCGATCGTCGGCGCGACGACTGATGAGGCGGAAGCCAAGTACCAGGCGATCCGCAACCTCGTTACGATCGAGGAGGCGCTTCTCTATCTCGGCCGCTTCTTCGATCACCATGATTTCAGCGTCTATCCGCTCGACGAAGCGTTCCCCGAACTCGGCGATATCGGCAGGAACAATTTCCGCGCTACCACCGATCGTATCAAAAGGACGGCGCGGGAAAAGGCGCTGACGCTCCGCCAGGTCGCGCTCGATGTAGCGACGCCGCGCACCGCCTTCATCGGCACCGCCGAGCATATCGCAGAAGAAATCATCCGCTGGGTGGATCATGGCGCCGCTGACGGCTTCATCCTGGGCTTTCCCGTCATTGCCGAGGGCTTCGACGATTTTGCCAGATACGTCCTGCCGATCCTCACCGAGCGCGGCTATTTCGATCCTGTCCTCAGGGGCGCGACGCTGCGCGACCATCTGGGCCTAGCCTTCCGTCAAAGCCGCTATGCGACCGCGGCGGAGGAGTTCGAACGCGGAAAGGCAGTCGGCGCCTGAGGCGCCGGCGAACCCGCCATGGATGTCATCGCTCAGAACCCGCGCAGCAATGATCCGGTCGAGAAGGGCATCGCCCGCTATCTCGATGAGATCATCGCGCTACGACATGATCTGCACCAATATCCCGAGCTTGCGTTCCAGGAACTGAGGACCAGCAAGCTCGTTGCTTCCCGCCTTTCCTCCTGGGGCTACGAGGTGGCGACGGGCATCGCCGGTACCGGCATCGTCGCCACCCTCAGACGTGGCGAAGGCAAGAAGCAGGTCGGCATTCGGGCCGATATGGATGCACTGCCGATCGAGGAGGCCACCGACCTTGCCTATGCCAGCAGCAATCCCGGCGTCATGCATGCCTGCGGCCATGACGGGCATATTTCAATCCTGCTTGCCGCCGCCCGCTATCTCGCCGAAAGCGGCAATTTCAGCGGCACACTCAGGCTGATCTTCCAGCCGGCCGAAGAGATCGGCGCCGGCGCCCGTAAGATGATTTCGGAAGGGCTGTTCGAACGCTTTCCTGTCGATGCGGTCTTCGGTTTGCACAACTGGCCGGGTGTCCCGGCAGGCCAGTTCGGCTTCGTCACAGGCCCCGCCATGGCCTCGGTCGACCAGGCGGTGATCAGGATCGTCGGCAAAGGTGGCCACGGCGCGGAACCTCACCGCGCCGTCGACCCGGTATTGGCTTCAGCCTCCTTCATCACTGCGCTTCAGAGCGTCGTCTCGCGCAATGTCGATCCGCAGGACATGGCGGTCGCCACCGTCGGTTCAATCCATGCGGGCTCCGCCTCGAACGTGATCCCGGAAAGCGTGGAGATGAAACTCACCATGCGGGCCTTCAGCGAGACGGTTCGCCAGCTATTGCAGGAGCGCATTCCAGCCCTTGCCCGGGCCCAGGCCGAAAGCTTCGGCGCGGAAGCGGACGTGAATTATCGGCTCGGCTTTCCGGCGCTGGTCAACCATGCCAAGGAGACGGCATTTGCTCGCGACGTCGCCTATGACGCTCTCGGCCTTGCTGCGATCGAGAAGGATTTCCGGCCGAGAACCGCGAGCGAGGATTTCGCCTTCATGCTGCAGGCCAATCCCGGCAGCTACCTCTTCGTCGGTAATGGCGACAGCGCTCCTCTCCACAGCGCCCACTACGATTTCAACGACGCGATCATTGCGCCCGCCGCGCGCTACTGGGTCCGGCTCGCAGAAACTTTCCTCACTGAAGACAACGGGTGATGAGCGATATGAGCGATACGTTTCTCTATACGAGCCCTCTTGATCTGCGCGCCAAGCCGCTGATCGATGAACTGATCCACGAATATGACAGCCGCTACGGCACCTATTTCAATGCCGAAGGCGCCGCAGCCGAATTGAACCGGTATCCTCCTGAAGCCTTTGCGCCGCCCCACGGAAACTTCCTGCTGTTGATCCGCAACGGCGAAACCGTCGGCGGCGGCGCCTTCAAGCATTACAACGATCGCACGGCCGAGTTCAAACGCATCTGGACACGTTCGGATCTGCGCCGTCAGGGACTCGCTCGCAAGGTTCTGGTGGAGCTGGAGCTTCAAGCCGCCCGCCAAGGTTATAGCAGGATCTATCTGACGACTGGTTTCCGCCAGCCAGAGGCAGTCGGACTTTATCTGAACTATGGCTACACCGCGCTCTTCGACACGGCGGCCGATCCCGAGATCTACAAGAGCCTGCCCTTCGAGAAGGACATCACCCATCTCGCCGTGCCGGCTTTCGAAAGCGAACCGCGCCTGAAAGTGGCCGGCTGAAATCTCTGAAACGGCAAGTCAGACAATCATAAAAGGGAAATGAGAATGGCACTGACGACGGATTTTGCGGGCCTTGAGCCCGGCAGCAGGACGGCAGAACCCAGGCAGGACACTTCCCGTTACCGCATCGTCCCGGCCCGCCATCCCGAGCGGTTGGCCGGCACGGTATTCGCTACCATCGTCATCGTCGCGGTGCTTTATTCCATCTTCACCAATCCACGCTGGGGTTGGGGCGTCTTTGCCGAATGGTTTTTCGCCGAGCCCGTGCTCGTCGGCCTTGGCAGGACGCTGCTCCTGACTGCGCTCGCCGCCGTTTCGGGTTCCATCCTCGGAACGGCTCTGGCGCTCGCCCGCGTTTCAAAGTCGCCGCTGCTGTCAGGCCTTTCCTGGGGCTACATCTGGCTACTGCGCTCGATTCCCATGATCGTGCTGCTGTTGATATTGAACAATCTCGGCTATCTCTACGAAACGATCAGGATCGGCGTTCCCTTCACCGACACGCTGCTGTTCGACTACCCCACCGTACAGTTGCTGACGCCCTTTGCTGCCGCTTATCTCGGCCTCACGCTCAACCAGTCGGCCTTCTTCGCCGAGATCGTTCGAGGCGGCATTTTGTCGGTGGACCAAGGGCAGCTGGAAGCCGCCGCTGCGCTTGGTCTGCCGCGCCGCCGCCAGGCCTTCCGCATCGTGCTGCCGCAAGCCATGCGCTCCATCCTGCCGACCGGCTTCAACGAGCTCATCGGTTTGGCGAAAAGCACCTCCATGGTCTATGTGCTGGCGCTACCCGAGCTCTTTTACACCGTCCAGGTGATCTACCGCCGCAATCTCGAAGTCATCCCGCTGCTGATGGTCGCAACCGTCTGGTATCTGATCATCATGACCGTCCTCTCGGTCGCCCAGCACTATATCGAGCGCTATTTCTCCAAGGGCGCCGTGCGCAATCCGACGCCGCTGCCCTTCCAGGCATTCCTGGAGCGCTTCCGCCGTACGCTGCCGGCCCTCGACAACACGACCGATAAGACGCGCAATCTCAGTTTTCATGACGCGACGGCACTGCGGACAGGCGGTGCGGTGCGCATCCACGGTATCTCCAAAAGCTTTGGTTCGCTGAAGGTGCTCGACGACGTCGAGCTCAACCTGGCGGCCGGCAGCGTGACCGCCATCCTGGGTCCTTCCGGTTCGGGAAAGTCGACCCTGCTGCGCTCCATCAACCACCTGGAGCGTGTCGACGAGGGCTTCATCTCGGTCGACGGCGATTTCGTCGGCTACAGCAGGAAAGGCGATACGCTCTATGAGCTCAAGGAAAAGGATATCCTCAAGCGCCGTGCCGATATCGGCATGGTTTTCCAGAGCTTCAACCTCTTCCCGCATCTGACCGTGCTCGAAAACTTGATCGAGGCGCCGATCCAGCTCCGCGGCATCGGCCGCGAAGAAGCCGTGCAGCTGGCGCAGGAGCTTCTCGCCCGTGTCGGCCTCAGCGACAAGATCAACGCCTATCCGCGCCAACTCTCCGGCGGCCAGCAGCAGCGCGTCGCGATCGCCCGGGCATTGGCGCTCCGCCCCAAGGTGCTGCTGTTCGACGAGCCGACCTCCGCACTCGATCCCGAACTGGTCGGGGAAGTGCTCGACGTCATCAAGGAGCTGGCCCGCACCGGCACGACGCTCGTCATCGTCACCCATGAAATCGGTTTTGCCCGCGAGGTCGCCGACACCGTCGTCTTCATGGAAAGCGGCCGTATTCTTGAGGCCGGCCCGCCGGCCCGGATTTTCACCCAGGCCGAGCATCCCCGCACACGCGAGTTCCTCGCAAAGGTTCTCTAGCGCCGACAGCGCTGGCGAAGGCCGGGCTGCGACGGGCTGCTCTGGTCGAATGACAACAAGCACAATCTTAAGATGAAACGGAGAAGGGGCATGACATTTACTGATAGAGTAAAGCTTTTGATAGCAGGAGCCGTCACCATTGGTGCGATCGGTTTCGGCTCCGCTCAGGCGCAGCAGAAGTTCGATCTCAGCCCCGAACAGCCGAACCGGCTGCGGGTGGAAAAGAACGAGAAGCGCATTGCCGAAATCAAGGACTTCAAGTTTGTCGAAAATGGCGTCTTCACCGTCGGCATCAGCACGAGCGGCAATCTGCCGCTGCACGACTATGCCTCCGATTCCAAGACCGTTATCGGCTATGACGTCGATCTCGCGCAGGCAATCGCCGACAGTTTGGGCTTGAAGCTCAATCTCGTGTCCGTCGCATGGGCGGATTGGCCGCTCGGGCTCACCTCCGGCAAGTTCGACGCGGTGATATCGAACGTGACGGTCACGGAAGAGCGTAAGGAAAAGTTCGATTTCTCGAACTATCGCAAGGATGAGCTCGGTTTCTACGTCAGGGCCGATAACCCGATCAATTCGATCAAGGAGCCAAAGGATATTGCGGGGCTGAAGGTCATCACAGATGCTGGCACCAACCAGGAGAAGATCCTTCTGGAGTGGGATCGGCAGAATGTCGCGGCCGGCCTGAAGCCGATCGAGGTGCAATATTACGACGACGACGCGGTCAAGGATCTCGCCGTCCAGTCCGCGAGGGCCGACGCTGTCTTCAGCGTCAACGCGACCCAGGCCTATGCTGCTGGCATCAACGGCAAGACCAAGCTCGTCGGCACGGTCAGCGGCGGTTGGCCGATCACCGCCGAGATTGCCGTCACCACGCGCAAGGGCAGCGGCCTTGCCGCGCCGGTCACCGATGTCGTCAACGACCTGATCGCCAGCGGCGCCTATAAGAAGATCCTCGATACCTGGAATCTCGGTCCTGAGGCGATCGACAAGGCCCAAACCAACCCACCCGGCCTGCCGAAGAGCGGTTCGTAATAGTCGGCTTACGGACCGGCATCTCGCCGGTCCGTCTCTGCCTTTCTATGCAAACGGAGACATATCGAGCGTGACGACCTTTCCAGCAATCCGTACCCTCTTCCTCACAGCGCTGACGGCAATCTTGACAGGGCTCGGCGCAGCACATGCCTCCGATGAATTCGACTTGAGCCCGCAGCAGCCGGCCAGGCTTCATGCCGCCAGGAACGATGCGGCCGTCGCCGCGATCCCGAAGGATTTCAAGTTCGTCACGCCTGGCAAATTCACCATCGCCGTCAGCCCCGGCGGTCCGCCGCTTGCCACCTATGCCACCGACGCCAAGACCGTGGTGGGGGCCGATCCCGACTATGCCTATGCCATCGCCGATAGCCTCGGCCTGACGCTAGAGATCGTGCCGGTCGCCTGGATCGACTGGCCGCTCGGGCTTACCTCGGGCAAATATGATGCCGTCATCTCCAATGTCGGTGTGACCGAGCAGCGCAAGGAGAAGTTTGATTTCTCCACCTACCGTCAGGGCATGCACGGTATCTTCGTGAAATCGGACAGACCCATCACCTCGATCAAGGAGCCGAAGGATGCAGCGGGCCTCAGGATCATCGTCGGCGCCGGCACCAATCAGGAGCGAATCCTGGTGAAGTGGAGCGAAGAGGACGTCGCCGCCGGCCTGAAGCCGATCGAGCTGCAGTATTACGACGACGAGGCGGCGAGCCTGCTTGCGCTTCGTTCCGGCCGGGCAGATGTCATCGTCCAGCCGCATGCCCAGCTCGTCTTCATCGCCGCGCGGGACAAGAACATCAGGCGGGTCGGCACACTGAGCGCCGGCTGGCCGGATCGTTCCGATGTCGCGATCGCCACCCGCAAGGGAAGCGGTCTCGCCGATGCGCTGACCATCGCCACCAACGGCCTGATCAAGGACGGCACCTATACCAAAATCCTCGAGCACTGGCATCTTTCCGAGGAAGCCTTGCCCGCATCCGAGACCAATCCGCCCGGCCTCCCGAAATATTGATCAGGAAGGCATGACATGAGCGGCCGCGATATATCGATCAGCCACATCGGCTTCCTCACCCCCGGCAATTATCCAGACGATGATCCCTTGTCGGGATTGGAGCAGACGCTTCAGCAACTGCAATATGGCGAGGAGCTGGGCTTCGACAGCGCCTGGGTCCGCCAGCGGCATCTGGAGCCGGGGATTTCTTCAGCGAGCGCCTTCCTGGCGGCGGCCACACAGCGCACCAGCCGGATCGAGCTTGGAACGGCGGTCATCCCGATCGGTTATGAAAGCCCTTACCGGCTGGCCGAAGACCTTGCCACCGTCGATATTCTCTCGCGCGGGCGGCTGAACATCGGCGTCAGTGCCGGCCGGCCGCTGCATGCCGAACTGATCGGCCCGCTCGCCTTCGACGGCGATTGGACGCGTTACGATTTCTCGCATGATCGCGTGCTGCGCTTCGCCGATAATCTGCGCGGCGCCTATCTCGGAGATGATGAAACCTTCATCAAGACGCCCTTCGGCCCCCAGCGGCCGCGCCTGCGGCCTTTTGCCAAAGGTTTGATCGACCGCATCTGGTATGGCGGCGGGTCGCAGCGCTCGGCCGAATGGGCCGGCCGCAATGGCTTCAACCTATTGACCGGCAACGTCATAACCGGGGAGGGGACCGACGATTTCTTCGCCGCTCAGTCCCGGCTCATCAAAACCTATCGCGCCTCTGGTACTGAGCGCCGTATCGCGCTCGGCCGCGTCATCGTGCCTTTCGACAGCGCCGATGCGGCCACACGCCGCCGTTACCGCGACTATGCCGACGGCCGCCATCAGCGGACGCTCTCGCCGCAAGGCGACCGGCGAACCTTGTTCGCCCGGGATATCGTCGGCACGCCGGAGGAGATATTGGAGCGGCTATTTTCAGATCCGATTCTGCCCGAGGTCAGCGAACTGAGGCTGGAACTCCCCTACGAGTTCGAGCATGAGCAATATCGCCAGATCCTCCACGATTTCGTGACAACGATCGCACCCGCGCTCGGATGGAAAGCGCAAGCCGGAATTCGCGCCGCTTCCTAAATCTCGCCAAACCGATGATCTGGGCCATTCGATGGCTGAACAATCACTCTACGAGGAACATTCATCAGTGACCAAAACGGTAGAATACTTCTTTTCAATCGGCTCTCCCTGGTCATACATTGGTTTCGATGCCTTTACCGAGCTGGCGGCGCACAACGACGTCCTCATCACTCCCTATTTGACGACGGTGGTCGAGGAAAACGGCGGCATCTTTTCGCGCAACCGCCCGGAAATCCGCCGCGCTTACTGGACTCGGGATCTCAAACGCTGGGCCCGTGTGCGCGGCAAGGAATTGTTCCTCGAGCATCGCCCCGAGCTCAGCGACCCAACACCGGCGTCCCTCTTCGTGATTGCGGCCTATCTCGACGGGCAGGACTGGATCGGCGTGGCCCGTGCTCTGCAGCATGCCTTCTGGAGCGAGGCGAAGGATATAGGCAAGGCGGATGTGCGCGAGGCGATCGTTAACGCCGCCGGTTTCAATGGCGCCGTGCTGCTCAGGCGCCAGGCAGACGACGATGTTCAGAACAAATGGTCGGCCGACCGCGTGCATGCGCGCGACAGCGGCGTCTTCGGCTTCCCGACCTACGTCCATGACGGCGAACTCTATTGGGGGCAGGACAATCTGCCTTTTCTCGAACGTCATCTCCGCGGCGACAGGCCTTAGAGACGGATTTTTTCAGAGAAGTCTATAAAATAGATGGTCTTTGTTCCCTGCCTTTGATGGCCTTCGCTAGATTGGCGTGGTTGATGGGGAAAATCGCACGCATGCCCGACAGGATTTCACAGGCGGCCGGAGCCATTCCGCGTTCGACGGAATGGCCGACCGTCATTCTCGCGCTCGTCATCCATGGCGGATTTCTTGCGCTCACCTGGTGGTGGCAATCATTGCCGGCGATCGTGGCCGTCTTCGCGGGCGGCTGGCTGATTGCCTGGCACGGTTCCCTCCAGCACGAGGTTATCCATGGCCATCCGACCGGAAAGCGATGGATAAACGACGCGATCGGGTCGATACCGCTGTCGCTCTGGCTGCCGTATCCGATCTATAGGGAAAGCCATCTGGAGCATCATCGCGACGAATATCTGACCGATCCGATCGAGGATCCTGAATCGTCCTATTTCACCAAGGCCGCCTGGCAACAGCTCGGCGCGGCCGGCAGGCTGCTGGCGCGGTGGAACACTACACTGTTCGGCCGTTTGACCATCGGCCCTGCGGTGATGCTGTTGAGTTTCCTTGGGCAGGAATGGCGACTGATATGGGCGAACGAACCGGGAAGGCGACGGATATGGGCGGTCCACGGTGCAGGCGTCGCCGCCGTCCTTGTCTGGGCGACGGTCCTCTGTGGCGTGCCGGTCTGGCTTTATCTCGGTTTCGTCTATGTCGGCGCAGCGATGACGCGGCTCAGATCCTATGCCGAGCACAGATATGCCGAAAGCCATCAGGAACGCACCGCCATCGTCGAAAACAGCCACCTCTTCGGCTTGCTGTTCCTCTATAACAATCTGCACGTCCTCCATCATCGCCGGCCCGGAATTTCCTGGTATCGCCTTCCCAAGATCTATCGCCACAATCGCGAAACGCTCGTGCGCTCCAATGGCGGGCTTGTCTATGACGGCTATTTGGACATTGCCCGTCGCTTCCTCCTGAAGCCGCACGACGATCCGACGCACCCCCGTCATTTATAGAGCCGCGCTCCCGGCGCAGCGAGCGCGCGCTCGTCATGGCACGCGCGCTTGACCGTGAGCTGCCGGGAAGGGCGAAGCGCCTGCCGCGCCGTGGGGCAAGTATAACGGACGGAATTCTGTTATATTGGCTATGTTGCGCAGTTCTAGCGCAACCGTTCCATTCTGTTGGAGGAAAAGATAAGGGAAGAATTTTTTATATTGTTTGCTGCAAATGGTTCTTTTATCTCCCGCTTCATCGAAACGCGAAACGCCGCTATTTACCGGAGAGAGACGATGAACCCCGCCATGAACATGATGCCGATGATGAACAACATGATGCCCGCCATGATGAACCCGATGATGGGTGGCATGATGCCGATGATGTCGGGCTTGCCCGTGATGCCGATGATGAATGGCGCGATGATGCCGATGATGATGATGATGGGCTCGATGAAGTGCACCATGACGGCAGAAGGCATGGTCTGCGAAATGAAGCCGATGGAAGGCATGGACAAGGACATGTTCATGGAATGCTGCAAGCGCATGATGTCCATGATGTCGGGCGGCATGCCCGTCATGATGAATTGCGGCGGCATGATGATGTGCTGCATGATGGCGGCATGAGCCATCCGCCTCCAGCGCACCTGCAAGATGCGCCCAAAGAAATGACCGAAAGCCTCCGGAGACGGGGGCTTTTTGCGTCAGACGCGAACGTCTTCGAGATAGGTCGTCACCAGGTAGAGAATCGCCTCCGTTCCGGTCATGTTTCGGTAGAGGTGAGGCACGTCAGCATCGAAAATGACGGCGTCGCCTTCACCGAGGATATGCGGCGCCTGCCTGCCGGCAATGATTTCGACCGTGCCTTGCGCGACGACCAGATTTTCGACCGTTCCATGCTGATGGGCGTCGGCGTTTTCGGTGTGGTGCGGAGCAATCCTTAGCTCGTAGAATTCCACCTTCCTCTCTCCTTCGAAGGGAAAAAGAGCCCGCGTCTGGAAGCGCCCGTCGGAAGAGGCGAGGATTTTTGATTTTGCCCGCGGCACGGCAACGATCGGGGTTTCGCCGCGTTCGGCGATAAGAGCGGCGCAGGGAATTCCGAGTGCAAGCGCGATCTTCGAGAGGATGCTTAAGGTCGGGCTGCTCTTGCCGGTCTCGATCTGGCCGAGCATCGCGCGGCTGACACCGGCGATCTTTGCCAGCCTGTCGAGAGAATAGCCACGCCGGGTGCGAATGCGCCGCAGGTTCTGTCCTGTCTGAGCCGTGATCTCGTCGGCAGTCTCTCTCGCTTCGCCGCCGGAAAGGAGCACTTGATCAGGCGCCATATCCTGCAATGCCCATTGCAATGACCGGGACGAAACCCCAATACGGCACCCACATGAGGACCGGCTGCATCGCAAAGGATACCGGAGCGGATGGCTTCGCCGCATCAGCATGTCTGCTGCGCGACTGCCGGTAGGCCTGGAAATCGATGACGTCAGCCGTCTGCACTGGCATGAAAAGCTCCCGCTAAAAACTATAAGAATGCTATAGTTTCTCTTGCGGGAAGGGCAGGACATCTCGTCCAATCCTCAGGCTCAACCGGAAATCTTATACCAATAATATTCGACCTTGCGGCAAAGCCATTTATGGCGGCGTTCGCAAAGCCTCTTGCCCTAGGTTCGTCGTATAGGCGTTCCGTTTCAGAGGTCTTCATCACAGCCGGCCCTGTTCCCATCGCTGCGGTCTTTGGCCCGAGTGCGGGCCCAGAGATCAGTGATTCCGGATGATGTCGTGATGCAGCTTATGCGTGCCGGATCTGTGGCGGATGTTTTTTTCAACGATAAGAGCAACGAAGAACGCTCGTTCCTTTTATCTATCAATTTTGTAGACAATAATTGACCAGTCTTAAGAGAGGAAAAACAATGTCAGGTTTCAAACTCGTCGGCATTGCTGGCAGCTTCAATCGTCCTTCCAAGACACTGGCTCTGGTCCGGCATGTCGCCGAACTTGCGACCGATCGATACGGCTTTACGAGCAGGACCTATGATCTGCATGATGTCGGCCCGTCGCTCGGCAGCGCCTTGTGGCGCAAGGACCTTGACGAGCAGGCCAAGCATGTCATCGACGAGATCGTGCAGGCGGATGCCTTGATCGTCGGTTCGCCGACCTACAAGGGTTCCTATCCCGGCCATTTCAAACACCTCATCGATCTGATCGACCCGCATGAACTGCGGGCGAAGCCGATCATCATCACGGCGACCGGCGGCGGCGACCGGCATGCGTTGATGGTCGAGCATCAGCTTCGGCCGCTCTTCGGCTTTTTCATGGCCCATACCTTGCCGACGGCCGTCTACGCCTCCGACCGCGACTTTACCGACTATGCGGTCTCCTCGGACGCGCTTTCGAACCGGATCGGCGAGGTGGTCGGGGAACTGGCTGCTTTCTTCCCTGAGGTGAAGCCGGCGCTGGCGGCGGCCGAATAGGATCATCGTCATGGTCAGGTTTCAGAAGGTATCGGCCGACGATGCTGAAAAGCCCGAGGCGGGCGAGCAGATGTGGAGCGTCTTTGAATTCGCACGGCGATATCGCCTCGCCAAGCGGGAAGAGAACCGACTGCTGATGCTCTACGGACCGACCGCATCGCTTGGCGATCTTCTTGCCAATGCGCGACGTCATTCGCTGATTTCCTGATGCAGGTTACCCAAAGGTGGGTCGCGGTCTTGAACGACCCGCATCGAACAATGACCTGAGGCGCGCCGCACGACTCAATTTGGTGTGACGCGCTTTAGCCGAAGAAAATCGGTTCCGGACAGGAGATTCGCATGAAGCTTGATTTCCAATCCTGGCTGAAGCTCGCGGTCGACCGCTTTCTTGATCTAAAGCCGGCAGCTGGGCGCAAGCCCGCAAATGAATTGCTCACTCGCGACGAAGAGCGGGACTGGTCTGCCCGCGAATACGAACTTCATTATTGGGGCGCGACGCCCGGCCTTTGGTATTGAGGAGGTCACGTGATGGCTATCATCATTGAACCCGGCCTCGGTCGGCATCGTGCGAAAAGAACAACGGGCAGCATCATGTCGCTATTCCGGAATGCCGCCGGAATCTGCACGACCACGGGCTCGTTCATATTCCTGTTCGCTCTAGTGATCGGGTTGATCCGATGAACGAAGTCCTTATCCTTCCCGGTCTGTTCGGCTCGGCAGAAGGACACTGGCAGCGGCACTGGCTGCAGGATCACCCGGACAGTCGTTGCGTCATCCAGGACGACTGGGATCATCCGAACGTCGACAAGTGGTTGTTTCGGCTGGAAAGCGCGCTCGAAGAGGCAGGTGAGGCCTATCTGGTCGCCCATAGTCTCGGATGCCTGCTAGCCGCCAGGCTCGCCGGCCGGAGCGTTGCGCGCCGCGTGAAGGGAGCTTTGCTCGTCGCACCATGCGACCTGCCCGTTACCGAAGTCCTGCACCCTGGACAAATCTCCTTCGGCGATATGCCGACGGCGCCTCTGCCTTTTCCGAGCATCGTCGTCGGCAGCATGAACGACGCCTATATGACCGTCGACCGCCTGGCCCTGTTCGGTCGGCTGTGGAACGCCGAGACCCGGAATATCGGCCTGGCCGGCCACATCAATATCGCCAGCGGTTTCGGACGCTGGCGCAACGGCTACCGGCTGCTGGAAGCCTTGAAGACGCGCTCGGGTGCTCGAAAGCGCGCCGTTTCCATGCTGCCGGCTTTTTCGATGTGAGTGGAAGCGCAATGTCCGACATCGTCGCCGATCTCCTGCGGCTCACCGAAGACCCGAATGCCGACCCGCGAAGCAGGCGCCGCCAGACCATCAATCATTTGGTTCAGGCGCTGCTTGCGATGGCCGACAGCCAACTCGGACCGGAAGATGCGCAGAACCGCCATTCGATCATCCATTTGACGACGATCATCCGCGATATGACGGGACGGATCGCCGATGCCGACGACGCGACGTTTTCGGCGATCGTCAGGGAGGCCGCGATGCTGATCCGCAGCCTGGAGCGGCGCCGGGCGGATGCGGCCAAGTTTACGGTGCATTGAACGTGACTGCGATCCGGGAGCGCAAGCAGGCGGTGATCCAGCCAAGCGAGGCCCGCATGTTCGGCGGTGCGCTCACAGATGCGCTCGTATCGCTGAGCCTACGCCCGGAGGCCGACCCAGGTCCGGAGCCGCATCGGACCCCGCTCACCGAAGCGGAGCTGGAGACGCTCGCCATGAGGCTGCTTCTCGAATCCGGCGCGGGACCGCTTTGGATTTTCGCCTATGGATCGCTGATATGGAAGCCCGATTTCGATGCCATCCAATGGCAGCAGGGTGCGGCCAGGGGTTGGCATCGGTCCTTCTGCCTGAAGATGACCCGCTGGCGGGGGACGCAGTCCCAGCCGGGCCTGATGATGGCTCTCGACCGCGGTGGACTTTGCAACGGCATCCTTTTCCGGCTCGCCGATAAGGATCGCCTTGGCCAGCTTCGGCGGCTGATCCGCCGTGAGGTCGGCTCGATCGAGGACGCTGCGACGGTTCGCTGGATTCCTGTCGCGACTGCAGATGGGCTTGTGCGTGCGCTGGTCTTCTGGGCGGGCCCGAAAGGCGAGCGTGTTTCGCGAAAATTGCCGCTGGAGACCGTGGCGCGTGTGCTTGCCAGGGCCTGCGGGCATATGGGCTCCTGCGCCGAATATCTCTATCTGACGGTGAAGCACCTGGAGGAGCGCGGCATTCGGGACCGCAATCTATGGCGGCTTCAGAAGCTGGTCGCGGACGAACTTGTCGCCATACATGGACTGACCGAGGCAGCAGGCAGTCATTGATATGGGTGCCTGCTGCCTGCCATTCGGTCAGAGCTTGCCTTTCCACGGAACGAGGAAGGCCTCGAGGAAGCGGACGGCGGCCGAAAAGGTGAAGGCGCAGATCGCGATGACGGCGATGCCGACAAAGACGACGTCCGTTGCCAGGAACTGCGAAGCCGACATGATCATGAAGCCGATCCCGCGGGTGGAGGCGATCAGTTCGGCCGCAACCAGCGTGCTCCAGCCGACACCGAGCGCGATGCGGATGCCGGTGAGAATCTCCGGCAGGGCCGAGGGCAGGACGATGTCCAGGAAGAGCTGCAGCCGGCTTGCTCCGAGCGAACGGGCGGCATTGACGCGCTCGATCGGCAACGAACGAACGCCGGCCTGAGCCGAGAGGCAGATCGGGGCGAACATCGCAAGCACCAGGAGCGTGATCTTCGACGTCTCTCCGATGCCGAGCCAGATAATCATCAGCGGCAGGTAGGAAAGGGGCGGAAGCGGCCAGTAGAATTCGATCGGCGCGTCGAGCACGCCTTTTGCCCAGCGGTTAAGCCCCATGAGCAAGCCGAGCGGAATGCCGGCGGAGATCGCGATGAGGGCGGCGACCACGATGCGGAACAGGCTCGCAGAGACATGCTCGAAGAGCGATGCCCCGGCATAACCGTCATGATAGATGACGCCGATCTGCGTCAGCACCTCGTCCGGGCGCGGCAGAAACAGGTGCGGAACGACGCCAAGCGCGGCGACGAACCACCACAGCAGCAATATGGCGAGGGCCGTGGCGACGCTGATGGCCACCGTCGATCTCTCGCCTGCGCCGAAGCCGGCCATTTTTACCAGCTTGACCTGGCGATCCTCGGTGTGAGTCGTAATAGGCGGAGCCTGTGTTATATCGCTCATGCGACGCTCCTCAAATCTTCGGTGCTGTGGAGAATGGCGCGTATCTGCTCGCGCAGCTCGGCAAATTCTGGCGAGGCCTTGATCGAGCGGGCATCTCCTGTTTCGGCAAAGCGTGTGACGAAGTCGAGGTCGAAGCGGGCCACGACGCGCCCGGGCCGAGGCGACATGACGAGCACCTGCGTGCCGAGGAACAGGGCCTCTTCGATCGAATGGGTGATGAAGAAAACTTTCTTCGCCGTCTTGTTCCAGACGGAAACCAGCAATTCCTGCATCTGCTCGCGCGTCAGGCTGTCGAGCGCGCCGAACGGTTCGTCCATCAGCAGGATGTCGGGATTAGTCGCCAGCGCCCGCGCGATGCCGACGCGCTGACGCATGCCGCCCGACAATTCGTAGGGGAAGGCGCCGGCGAACTCGTCGAGACCGACGAGCCGGAGCAGCTCCAGCGCCTGCGCTTGCCGTTCCTTCCGGCCTAAGCCGGCGAATTTCAGCCCGAGCGCGACGTTATCGATGACGGACTTCCAAGGCAGCAGCGAGTCCTTCTGGAACACGACGCCGCGGTCAGCACCCGGACGTTCGACGCTGCGGCCATCGAGCGTGATCCGGCCATCCGAAAGCGGAAGGAAACCGGCAATCGCGTTAAGAAGGGTCGACTTACCGCAGCCCGAGGCTCCGAGTGCGACGACAAAACCGCGTTCGGGAATATCGAAAGACACGCGATCGAGCGCGTGAACGGTCCGCCCGTCCCGGGCGGAGAAAAAAACGCTGGCGTGATCGACTTTCAGCATAGAGGAACTCGCACGTTAGACGCCGGCGCGGGCGCGCCGGCGTCGGGGAGGATCAGTTTGTGGCGCCGGCGAGCGCGTCGGCGGTGACGAAGCTGCCGTAATTGTCCAGCACGCCGGGCACCTTGCCCTGCTCCTTCAGGAAGGATGCCGTGTCCTTGAGGATCTTGCCGGCGCCCGCCTTTTCGCCGCCGCCGAGCCAGGCGTCGGAAGCTTGGACTTCGGGGGTGAGCAGCGTCAGGTTCTTTAGGGCCGAAGCCTGCTGCTCAGGCGTGCCGCCAAGAAGCTTGGCGAGCGACTTGGCGTTATCGCTGTCGGGACCCCAGGCGGCTTTGTCCGCCGCGAAGGATGCGTAATATTTGGTGACGACCGAAGCGAAGCTCTTGAGGAAATCCGGATTGTCGGCGGCGAACTTGGAGGTCGCAACCCAGGCGGAAAAGGTCGGTGCACCCTTGTCCGCCACATCCTTGGAGGTCACGAGGACCTTGCCGTTCTTCTTCAGCTCGGTTAGCGCCGGATCCCAGACGAAGCCGCCGTCGATATCGCCGCGATTATAGCTTGCGACGATTTCCGGCTGGGGGATGGCGAAGACCTGGACGTCTTTTTCGGTCAGGCCCAGCGATTTGATCAGTGCCAGCAGCTGATAGTGATCCGTCGACACTGGCGCGGCGGCAAGCTTCTTGCCCTTCAGATCGTTCAGGCTGTCGATGCCGGAGCCATTACGGACGATAAGAGCCTCGTCGATCCCCGAGATGGATGCCAGGTAGAAGGCTTTGACCTCGAGCCCGCGCGATACCGCGGCCGCGAACGGGCTGGAGCCGACATAGCCGACCTGGACATCGCCCGAGGCGATGGCTGCAAAGATCTCGGCCCCCGAATTGAACTTGCGGAAGTCGATTTCATAACCGGTCGCCTTGGCAAATTCGCCATTGGCGATCGCAACCGAAGACGGCAGCGCGTCGGTTTGATAGCCGACGACGACCTTTTTATCCGCCGCCTCGGCGACAAAAGCCGTTGCAAGTGTTCCGACGCCGACGGCGATCGCGGCAATCAAATTTCTGAAATTCATCTTGAGCCCCTTTGTTCAGGGCCACATCCGGCCCTTGATCTCACCCTCAAAAGCCTAACGGGTGAGAATGGGCTAGCGGGAGAAATAACAAACTATATTTATAGACAATGGAGATATTTGTTTTCGCGATTCTACCGCTGGCGCGGTCTCAGGGCCGAGTGAGCGGCAGAAGCCAAGGTGTGGACCGTCAGGGAGAATGCGTTGATATATGATGTTATCGTGGTCGGATCCGGTTTTTCGGCGATAGCCGTGACCTGCAATCTCATCGAGCAGCTTCCCGCTTCGGCGGCGGTCGCCGTCGTTGGCGATGATCCCGGCTTCGGCCGCGGCACGGCATACCGGACGGAACTTTACCTCCACCGCCTCAACGTAGCCGCGGGCCGAATGAGCCTGCTGCCGCATCAGCCCGACGACTTTGTCGACTGGTTGAAAAATCGCGGGCGGCGGCTGCAGGCCGGCGATTTCGCCTCGCGCAGCGATTACGGTCTCTATGTCAGGGATACACTCGCGCAGCTGCTTCGGAAGCGGGACGGCCGCTGTCGGGTTGATTTCATCCGGGCCAAAGCGGCGGGATGCGTGGAACGTTACAACAGCACTTTGGCCTTCCATCTCGGCAATGGCGACGAGATTGCCGGCAGGAACGTGGTGCTCTGCCTCGGCGTCGGCAACGCCAAGCTGCCGGTCGACCCGGCGGCCGTACCGCTGTCGATGCGGCCGCGCATCATCGAGAACCCCTGGCGGCTCTCCTGGCTGGGACGCGTCGCATCGTCCGATACGGTCTGCATCCTCGGTTCTGGCCTGACGATGATCGATCAGGTTCTGGCTCTGCGTGCTCACGGCCATAGGGGCAGGATTGACGTGCTTTCGCGCCGCGGGCTTGCGCCGCTCGGGCATGCGAGAAATCCTCCCGCGCCTCTGCCGATTGACGTTGAGGCGCTTCCCACGACGATCAGCGGCATATTGAAGAGCTTGCGGGCAAAGAGCAGGTCGGTCGACGACTGGCGAAGCGTGATGGATGGCCTGAGACCGCAAACACAGGCTCTCTGGCAGCGGCTTTCCAACAAGGAGCGGGCCCGCTTCCTCAGGCATGCGCTTCCCTGGTGGAACATCCACCGTCACCGCGTCGCGCCTGTCGTGTTCGACAGGTTCGACCAACTCGTCTCGGAAGGAGCCGTTCGATTCCACGCCGGCTTCCTGAAATTGCTCGAGGCCGAGGAGGGTAGGCTCGTTGCCGGATACAGAGTTAGAGCTACAAGCGATCTCGCCGCAATCAAGGCGGATTGGCTGATCAACTGCACGGGGATGGAGCGCGCCGGCATCAGCCATTCACCGCTTTTGCAGGAAATGAACCGGTCTCAGCTGATCGCCGCCGATCCTCTCGGCCTCGGCATTCAGGTGAATGCTGCTTCCGAGGTTATAGGGTCATCCCGGATCTCGCCTGTCCGGCTGTTTGCGGTGGGCGCCTTGACGGCGGGACAATTCTGGGAAATTACCGCCGTCCCCGACATTCGGGTGCAGGCCAAGGCCGTGGTCGAAGAGATCGTCGCGCGGCGGCGGCCAGCGGCCGAGTCATAGACCGGCTATCCCCAGGGTCACTCGGTGCTGTTGAATTGCCGGCCGCCGCCAGCTACAGTGCGTGGTACGCCATAATACGATTTTCGAACCTGGCTGCCGCGAGTTCTTGAGCGTGCGAAGCCGGTCCAACTCTGAGGTGCAGAATGAGCGGTGCTTTCAAGGACGCAGCAATCAGGGTCGAGCGTCCTGCGAAGACATTGCGGGAGCTGGCACTCGACAAGGTCCGCGAAGCCATCGTGAATGGGTATTTTCGCCCCGGCGACCGCCTTGTCGAACGTGACCTCTGCGCCCAGCTCGGCGTCAGCCGCACGGTGGTACGCGAGGTTCTGAGGCACCTGGAATCGGAAGGGCTCGTCGCCAATCTGCCGAACAAGGGACCGATCGTCGCGCAGCTCGACATCGAGGAAGCCAAGCAGATCTATGAGATCCGCGGCGCTCTCGAGGGTATGGCGGCGCGGCTCTGCGCGGAACGCAGAAGTCCCAAAATCGTAGCCGCGCTGGAGGAAGCCCTTGCCGGGATCCGCAACAGTTATCGCGACAACGATATGGCAGCAGTGCTGACCAACACCTCTTCCTTCTACCAAACGCTGTTCACGATGGTCGACAGGCACGTCGCCTGGGGTGTCGTCAATCTCCTCACCGTGCGCATAAACCACCTGCGCTCGATGACGATCAAGACGGAGAGGCGCGGCATCGAAGGGCCAGCGCAGATGTCCAAGATCGTCGACGCCATCCGTCGCGGCGACGGCGAGGGCGCTTACCGGGCGGCGATGGATCATGTCGCTGCCGCGAGCGCGATTGCCGAAGCGGTGCTGTCGGCTAAGAAGTCCGCCGAGTAACACCGGGCAACCGCGGCAGCTTCCAATGCAAGCGGGCGAAGCCATTCGCACCATCTTCTATCATCATACGGGTTACGATGCCGGAGAGTCTACACTCTTGACACCCAGTTTGTCCGATGTGATGGTATGCCATAATAAATAATATCCAAGTTGACATGGATTGGCTTGAATCCTTCTGCCTTGCAGCCTCCCTGCGAGCCGGTGGGCCGCCGTGCGCACGGGCTGTGTCAGCTGACAACAATGGACAGGAACGAAGAGACTATCGGGGACTAAACGACCTTATTGCGCCCCGAGCAAATGCCTTCGTGGCCCATGCAGAGGCTGGCGAAGCGGTCATCTATTGTTTTCTGGCGAATATCCTGAACGGCGCTTGGCTCTGTCGACGCCGCGCCTACAACGAACTTGACAGTCAGATAATATGGTATACCATAATACACATTAACGAGATTGAGGTGTTCAGGTGGCCATTCAAATTCGCAAGACGGGACTGCTGATCGAAACGACGCTAATCGAAGGCGGCAAGGCCGCGGCCGTGCCGCTGAAGCTGTTCTCCGCCTATGCTGTCGTGAAGAACCCCTGGGCAGGGCAGGGCTTCGTCGAAGACCTCAAGCCCAAAATTCATGCGGGCGCGCCGGTGCTTGGCGAGTTGCTCACCAAGATGATCGTCGATGCCGTCGGTTCGGGCGAGGCTGTCGAAGCCTATGGAAAATCCGCCGTTGTCGGCCTGGACGGCGAGATCGAACACGCGTCCGCGCTCATTCACACGCTGCGCTTCGGCAACTTCTATCGCCATGCCGTCGGTGCCAAATCCTATCTCGCCTTCTGTAACACACGCGGCCCTGCCAATGCGCCGATCATGATCCCGCTGATGGACAAGAATGACGAAGGCCGCCGCTCGCACTATCTGACCATCCAGACCTCGATCCCCGACGCGCCTGCTGCCGACGAGATCGTCGTGGCTCTCGGCGCTTCGGTCGGCGGACGTCCGCATCACCGCATTGGCGACCGTTACCAGGATCTGAAAGACCTGGGGCAGGACGTCACCAATCCTGCGGGCGTTTGAGGGAGCGCTCTGACATGCTGACAGCCAGATCGAGCAAAGACGCCGCTGCAGCAACGAGCGCCGCCGGTGCCTTGCCCCGAAAGAGGACGGCAAGCGGAACGGCCTATCACGAGTCCGGTAGCGGGGAACCGCTGGTTCTGATCCATGGCGTCGGCATGCGGCTCGAGGCCTGGGCTCCGCAGATCGCCTTTCTATCGGCCGGTCATCGCGTCATCGCTGTCGATATGCCGGGACACGGCGAGAGCGCGAAGCTGGCGGCGGGCAGCCGCCTCGAGGAGTTCGTCGCCTGGTTCGGGCGCTTTCTCGACGACATGGCGATCGAAATGACGAATGTCGCCGGACATTCCATGGGGGCGTTGGTCTCCGGCGGGGCGGCGGCGACCTTCGGCGAACGGATCAGCCGTGTCGCATATCTCAACGGCGTCTACAGGCGCGACCCTGAAGCAAAGGCTGCCGTCCTTGCGCGGGCTGCCGCCATTCCGGTAACGGGGGTTGACAAGGAAGGCCCCCTGGCTCGCTGGTTCGGCGACGATCCGGACAGCCTCGTTGCGCGTGAATTGACACGGGAATGGCTGAGCCTCGTCGATCCGGAAGGCTATGCCGTCGCTTACGCTGCCTTCGCCGGAGGAGACGAAACTTACGCCGATCGCTGGAAGGACGTCCGCGGCCCGGCCCTGTTCCTGACGGGATCGGATGATCCGAACTCGACGCCTCTGATGGCAACGCAGATGGCGGCGCTTGCGCCCAAGGGCTGGGCCCGCATCGTCGAAGGTCATCGTCACATGGTGAACCTGACCGCGCCGGATATCGTCAATTCGCAGCTCGCTGAGTGGCTGTCGTTCGGGGAGGATGAACGATGACAATCCAGACTGTCGATCCCAGGGCGTTGCGAGATGCATTCGGGGCTTTTCCGACCGGCGTGACCGTCGTCACCGCCTGCGACGGCGAGGGGAATCCGATCGGGTTCACGGCGAATTCATTCACTTCGGTCTCCCTCAACCCGCCACTGCTCCTCGTTTGCCTTGCCAAGACATCGCGCAACTTCGCCACCATGACCGGCGCGCGGCATTTCGCGATCAATGTGCTGTCGGAAACGCAGAAGGACGTGTCAAATACCTTCGCGCGCCCTGTTGAAGACCGATTTGCGGCGGTCGAATGGACCAAAGGGGCGGCAGGCTGCCCGGTCTTCTCGAACGTAGCAGCATGGTTCGAATGCGCCATGGAAGAGGTCATCGAGGCCGGCGACCACGTCATCCTGATGGGACGCATCGAATCCTTCGACAATAGCGGCCGCAACGGTCTCGGTTATGCCCGCGGCGGCTACTTCACGCCGACGCTCGCAAGCAAGGCGGTTTCGGCGGCAGCCGAAGGCAACATCGAACTTGCGGCCGTCGTCGAACGCCGCGGCGAGGTTCTGCTCCTCGGCGAGGAGGTGCTTTCCCTTCCAAGCATCGACGCCCATGACGGCAACCCGACCGAGGCGCTGGAAAAATACCTGGAGACATCAACCGGGCTGAACGTCAGCATCGGCTTTCTCTATTCCGTCTACGAGGGCAAGAGCGACGGCAAGCAGCACATCGTCTACCACGCCGTCGCCGGCGATGGGGAACCGGCGAGCGGCAGGTTCCTGAAACCGGACGTTTTGTCGGGTGCGCAATTCAAGACCAGTTCGACTGCCGACATCGTCACCCGTTTCGCGATGGAAAGCTCGATCGGCAATTTCGGCGTCTATTTCGGTGACGAGACCGGCGGCAAAGTTCATCCCATTCCAGCCAAGGGCGCAAAAGCATGAAGTTCTCCCTCTTCGTCCATATGGAACGGCTCGACGCCAGCCAGAGCCACAAGAGCCTCTACGACGAATTCGTCGCGCTCTGCGACATCGCCGACCAGGGCGGCATGCATGCGATCTGGACGGGCGAGCACCATGGGATGGATTTTACTATCGCGCCCAACCCGTTCGTCACCATTGCCGATCTCGCCCGCCGCACATCCCGGGCAAGGCTTGGCACCGGGACGGTGATCGCCCCCTTCTGGCATCCGATCAAGCTTGCCGGCGAAGCTGCCATGACCGACATCATCTGCGACGGCAGGCTCGATATCGGCATTGCGCGCGGCGCCTATTCCTTCGAATATGAACGCCTGCTCCCGGGCCTCGATGCCTGGGGCGCCGGCCAGCGGATGCGCGAGCTCATCCCGGCGGTCAAGGGCATATGGAAGGGCGACTATGCCCATGACGGGGAGTTCTTCAAGTTCCCCGCGACGACCTCGGCGCCGAAGCCGCTGCAGCAGCCGCACCCGCCGATCTGGGTTGCGGCGCGCGATCCGAACTCGCATGAATTCGCCGTCGCCAACGGCTGCAACGTCCAGGTCACGCCGCTCTGGCAAGGTGACGACGAGGTTCAGTCGCTGATTGACCGCTTCAACGATGCCTGCGCCAAGAATCCTGAAATCGCGCGGCCGAAGATCATGCTGCTGCGCCACACCTATGTCGGCTCGTCGGAAGAAGACGTCGCCCAGGCAGCCCATGAGCTCAGCGTTTACTACAACTATTTCTTCGCCTGGTTCAAGAATGAGAAGCCGGTCAACCAAGGCCTGATCGAGCGGATTCCGGACGA
This sequence comes from Rhizobium atlanticum, assembly GCF_030182485.1. Lineage (NCBI taxonomy): Bacteria > Pseudomonadati > Pseudomonadota > Alphaproteobacteria > Hyphomicrobiales > Rhizobiaceae > Rhizobium > Rhizobium atlanticum. Next base: position 77,492 of record NZ_JAQJCJ010000011.1, on the reverse strand, counting down.
GCAGATCCGAGCGAATGCGATGCTGTCGGATCAGGTCATGCGCACCAACAATGTCGTTGGCGACGCCGAGACCGTTATCGCGAGGCTGAAGGCCTATGAAGCGCTCGGTTACGACGAATATTCCTTCTGGATCGACACCGGCATGAGTTTCGAGCGCAAGAAGGCGTCGCTCGAGCGCTTCATCACCGAGGTCATGCCGGCATTTCAGGAGTAGGACCATGCGGCGTTTCCAACATTATATCGGCGGCGAGTTCTCTGACGGCGAGGCTCATTATCCCAGCATCGATCCGGCGACCGGCACGGTCTGGGCTGAGATGCCAGAAGCGCGCGAGGGCGATGTCGACCGGGCCGTGAACGCTGCCGAAAAGGCGCTATACGACAGTCCCTGGGCGAAGATGACCGCGACGCAACGCGGCAAGCTGCTCTACAGGCTGGCTGACCTCGTTGCCGCCAACGCGCAGGTTCTCGCCGAACTGGAGACGCGCGATACCGGCAAGATCATCCGCGAAACATCCGCGCAGATCGCTTATGTCGCCGAGTACTATCGTTATTATGCCGGCATAGCAGACAAGATCGAAGGCTCCTATCTGCCGATCGACAAGCCCGACATGGATGTCTGGCTTCGCCGCGAGCCAATCGGCGTCGTTGCCATGGTCGTGCCGTGGAACAGCCAGCTCTTCCTGTCGGCGGTCAAGATCGGTCCGGCGCTCGCCGCCGGCTGCACGATGGTGGTCAAAGCCTCGGAAGACGGCCCGGCGCCGCTTCTCGAATTTGCGCGTCTCGTGCACGAGGCGGGCTTTCCCGCCGGCGTCGTCAATATCATCACCGGTTTCGGCGCCTCCTGCGGCGCTGCCCTCGGCCGCCATCCGAAGGTGGCCCACGTCGCCTTCACCGGCGGTCCTGAAACCGCGCGGCAGGTGGTTCGCAACTCGGCAGAAAATCTTGCTTCCACCTCGCTCGAACTCGGCGGCAAGTCGCCCTTCATCGTCTTTGCCGATGCCGATCTCGAAAGCGCCGCCAACGCCCAGGTCGCGGGCATCTTCGCCGCAACGGGACAAAGCTGCGTTGCCGGATCACGCCTGATCGTCGAGCGCAGCGTCAAGGACAAATTCGTCGCCCTGCTGCGACAGAAGGCTGAGGCGATCCGGATCGGCGCACCACTCGACATGGCGACAGAGGTCGGCCCGCTCGCCACCAAGCGCCAGCAGGACAATATCGGCGCCCTCGTCGAAAAGTCGATCGAAAGCGGCGCCCGTCTCGTGACCGGCGGCAGCAAGATCGACGGCGAAGGTTTTTACTTCCCGCCGACGATCCTCGATTGCGACAATGTCGCCTCGCCCTCGCTGATCGAGGAATTCTTCGGACCGGTCCTGTCGGTCGTATCCTTCGAGACCGAGGCCGAGGCGCTGCGGCTTGCCAACGATACCCGCTATGGCCTCGCCTCCGGCCTCTTCACCCAGAACCTGACACGGGCGCATCGGCTGATGAAGGGCATCCGCGCCGGCATTGTCTGGGTCAATACTTACCGTGCCGTCTCGCCGATCGCGCCGTTCGGCGGGTTCGGCCTGTCCGGCCACGGCAGGGAAGGCGGCATGGCCGCGGCGCTCGATTACACCCGCACCAAGACGATCTGGCTCCGGACGTCGGACGATCCGATCCCCGATCCCTTCGTGATGAGATGACGCCGATGTTTTACGAAATCCGGACCTATCGGCTGAAGAACGGCGCGATCCCGCAATATCTCAAGGTCCTCGAGGAAGAGGGTATCGAGATCCAGAAGAGCCATCTCGGCACGCTGGTCGGCTACTTCTTCTCGGAGATCGGGACGATCAACGAAATCGTTCACATCTGGGCCTTTGCGAGCCTGGACGACCGCGAGGCGCGCCGTCAACGGCTTTTGGCCGACCCCCGGTGGCAGGCCTTCCTGCCCAAGATTCGCGATCTGATCGAGGTGGCGGAAAACAAGATTATGAAGCCAGCAAGCTTTTCTCCCAGGAGCGAGGCGCACTGACGGCATAAGGCATACCGTAGGACAAACCAGAACAAGGATAAGGGAACATGAAAACAGCATTTGCTTTCGCGGCGGTTGCCGCATTCGTGGCGGTCTCCGCCCCGGCCAGGGCCGACAACCTGGTCTTCTCGAGCTGGGGAGGAACGACGCAGGACGCACAGAAGGCCGCATGGGCAAGCCCCTTCACTGAAAAGACCGGCGTCACCGTCGTGCAGGACGGGCCGACGGATTACGGTAAGCTCAAGGCGATGGTCGAGGCCGGCCAGGTCGCCTGGGATGTCGTCGACGTCGAAGGTGACTACGCAGCCCAGGCGGGCAGGAACGGCCAGCTCGAGAAGCTAGACTTCTCCGTCATCGACAAGTCCAAGCTCGATCCGCGTTTCGTCACCGACTATTCGGTCGGCAGCTTCTATTATTCCTTCGTCATCGGCTGCAACGCCGATGCCGTCAAAGCCTGCCCGAAGACATGGGCTGACCTGTTCGACACGGCGAAGTTTCCGGGAAAACGCACATTCTACAAGTGGTCGGCTCCCGGCGTGATCGAAGCGGCGCTGCTTGCCGATGGCGTGCCTGCCGACAAGCTCTATCCGCTCGATCTCGACCGCGCCTTCAAGAAGCTCGATATGATCAAGTCTGACATCATCTGGTGGTCGGGCGGCGCGCAGTCGCAGCAGCTTCTCGCCTCCGCCGAGGCGCCCTTCGGCAGCGTCTGGAACGGCCGCATGACCGCCCTTGCGGCAACCGGCATTAAGGTGGAGACCTCCTGGGAGCAGAACATCACCGCTGCGGATGCGCTCGTCGTGCCGAAGGGCGCGCCGAATGCCGAGGCTGCGATGAAATTCATTGCACTGGCGACTTCCGCCGAACCGCAGGCCGCCCTTGCAAAGGCTACCGGATATGCGCCGATCAATGTCGAGTCGGCCAAGCTGATGGACCCGGAGACCGCCAAGACCCTGCCGGACCAGCAGACGGCAAGCCAAGTCAATGCCGATATGAACTACTGGGCCAACAATCGCGATACCATCGGCGAGAAGTGGTACGCTTGGCAGGCAAAATAGGCTGAGACTTCAGATGAACGGGTACGGCGAAATGTTCGCCGTACCTCCCGCAGCGACGCCTGTCGGATGGCGCCTGCGGAATTGACGGGTGGGAAGGACTGTCATGACGACGTATAGCGATGCCTCCGGCGCGATCATGCCTCTGCCAAAGGCGCGCAGGGCAACAGGTTTTGGCGGGGTCGTTCCGGCTCTGGCCTTCGTAGGAATCTTTTTCGTCGTTCCGGTGGTGGTCCTGCTGCTGCGAAGCGTATTGGAACCGGTCCCGGGTCTTGGCAATTATGCGCAACTGATCGGGTCGGCGACCTATCTCAAGATTTTCGCCAATACCTTCATCGTCTCCGGTTTTGTCACGGTGATTTCGCTTTTGATCGGTTTTCCCGTGGCCTGGGCGCTGGCGATCATGCCCGGCCGGCTGACGTCGGTGATCTTTGCGATCCTGCTCCTGTCGATGTGGACTAATCTGCTGGCCCGCACTTATGCCTGGATGGTGCTGTTGCAGCGGACGGGGCTGATCAACAAGATGCTGATGGGAATTGGCCTGATCGACCAGCCGCTGGCGCTGGTCAACAATCTCACAGGCGTGACGATCGGCATGACATATATCATGCTGCCTTTCATCATCCTGCCGCTCTACGGCGTGATCAAGAAAATCGACCCCTCGACCTTGCAGGCCGCAGCCCTTTGCGGCGCCAACCGCTGGCAGTGCCTGACCCGCGTTCTGCTGCCCTTGGCGATGCCCGGCATGGCGGCCGGCGCCCTCATGGTCTTTGTCATGTCGCTCGGTTATTTCGTGACGCCGTCGCTTCTCGGCGGTACCGCCAACATGATGCTCGCGGAGCTGATCGCGCAGTTCGTGCAGTCGCTGGTCAACTGGGGAATGGGCGGTGCGGCGGCGCTGGTGCTCCTGGTGGTGACCTTGTCGCTCTATGCCGTGCAACTGCGGTTCTTCGGCAGCCAGAACCCGGGAGGACGCTGAGATGCTGCTCAATTTCGACCGTCTCGGCTGGTGGAAATATCTCCTCCTGGCGATCACGCTTCTGACCGCCGCCTTCCTGCTGCTGCCGATCGTCTTCATCGCGGCGCTGTCCTTCGGCTCGTCGCAATGGTTGATCTTCCCGCCGCCGGGCTGGACATTTCAGTGGTATAGCGAGCTCTTCGCCGACCCGCGATGGCTGGAATCAGCTTTGACGAGCTTCAAGATCGCGGTCATTGTGACGATCCTGTCGGTGCTGCTCGGGCTGGTGACGTCCTTCGGGCTGGTGCGCGGTTCGTTCCTGTTCCGCGATGCGCTGAAGGCGCTGTTCCTCACACCGATGATCCTGCCGGTCGTGGTTCTCGCGGTCGCGCTGTACGCCTTCTTCTTGAGGATCGGTCTTGGTGGCACGCTGACGGGCTTTGTCATTGCGCACCTGGTGCTGGCGCTGCCCTTCTCGATCCTGTCCATATCGAGTGCGCTCGAAGGTTTCGACAAGTCGATCGAGGATGCGGCGGTGCTCTGCGGCGCCTCGCCCTTGGAAGCGAAGATCAGGGTCACGCTTCCCGCAATCAGCCACGGGTTGTTTTCGGCGGCCGTCTTCTCCTTCCTGACATCCTGGGACGAGGTGGTAGTGGCGATCTTCATGTCCAGCCCGACCCTGCAGACGCTGCCCGTGAAGGTATGGGCGACGCTGCGGCAGGATCTGACGCCTGTCGTCGCAGCCGCGTCCACCCTTCTCATCCTTTTGACGATCATCTTGATGGCGCTGGTCGCCGTCGTGCGTAAGGTACTGAAACAATGAACGAACCATTCCTTCAGATCCGCGGCATACGCAAGGAGTACGGCCCCGTTGTCGCCGTGCACGACGTCAATCTCGATGTCCGGCGCGGTGAGTTCCTGACCTTTCTCGGACCGTCCGGATCCGGCAAGAGCACGACGCTCTACATCCTAGCCGGCTTTGAAAATCCCACGAAAGGCGACATTACCCTCGAGGGCAAGACCCTGCTCGCCACGCCGTCGCACAAGCGCAACATCGGCATGGTGTTCCAGCGCTACACGCTGTTTCCGCATCTGACCGTCGGCGAAAACATCGCCTTTCCGTTAAAGGTCAGGCGCAAGTCGAAGACTGAGATCGACAGCAAGGTGAAGGAGATGCTGCGCCTCGTCCGCCTCGAAGGCTTCGAGGATCGCAAGCCGGCGCAAATGTCCGGCGGCCAGCAGCAGCGCGTCGCGCTTGCCAGAGCGCTTGCCTATGATCCGCCGGTGCTGTTGATGGACGAGCCGCTGTCGGCGCTCGACAAGAAGCTGCGCGAGGAAATCCAGCATGAGATCCGCCGCATCCACCAGCAGACGGAAGTGACGATCCTCTACGTCACGCACGACCAGGAGGAGGCGCTGCGGCTCTCCGACCGTATCGCTGTCTTCTCGAAGGGCGTCATCGACCAGATCGGGACGGGACCTGAACTCTACGCCAATCCTCGGACGCGCTTCGTCGCCGAATTCATCGGCGACAGCGACTTCATTTCCTGCGACCTGGTGTCATCCTCCGATGGACAAGCCACCATTGCGCTCGGAGGCGGGACGATCTTCGATCAAATTCCGGTGCATGGAAAAGGGACCTCCGGCGCCCGGGCGGCGCTGATGCTGAGGCCGGAGCGCATCCGCCTGTCGCGCGCCAGAGCCGCCGGCGCGGGTCTTGCCGCGACTGTCAGCGACATTACCTTTCTCGGCAACAATATCCACGTCTCCACAGAGACGGTGACAGGCGAGGCGCTTTCGGTCCGTTTGCCGTTCGGACATGAGGCTATTGCCGGGCTCAATCGTGGAGATATAGTCCATCTCGATTTCGATCCCGGTGCCGCTCACGTATTCTGCTGAAAGTTGTCCCATGAAGCTCAATGATCCCTCGCTGTTCCGTCAGGCTTGCCCCATCGCCGATCGCTGGATCGAAGTGGAAGGGCGCCGGGCGGCCATGGTCCACAATCCGGCGACAGGTGAGGTGCTGGGCGCGGTCCCCGACTTCGGTGCGGCGGAGACGGAAGAGGCCATCCAGGCTGCCGTGGTCGCCCAGAAGCTTTGGGCCAAGAAGACCGCAGGCGAACGCGCCGCCGTTCTCAAGGCATGGCACCGCCTGATGATCGAAAACCGCGACGATCTGGCGATGATCCTGACGCTGGAGCAGGGAAAGCCGCTCGCTGAAGCCAAGGGAGAGATCACCTATGGTGCGAGCTTCATCGAATGGTTTGCCGAAGAGGCAAGACGCATCAATGGCGAGACCATACCCGGACATCAGCCGGACAAGCGGATCCTCGTTCTGCGCCAGCCGGCCGGCGTCGTGGCGGCGATCACGCCCTGGAATTTCCCGAACGCGATGATCACCCGCAAGATCGGCCCCGCGCTTGCCGCCGGCTGCGCCGTCGTTCTCAAACCGGCGCTGCAGACGCCGTTCTCCGCAATTGCGATCGCCGTTCTCGCGGAGCGCGCCGGCCTGCCGGCGGGGCTGCTCAACATCGTCACGGGAGATGCGGCCGCAATCGGCGGGGCGCTGACTGCGAGCCGCGACGTTCGGGTCCTGACATTCACGGGCTCCACCCGGACGGGCGAGCTGCTTTACCGGCAATGCGCGCCGACGATCAAGAAGCTTGGTCTCGAGCTCGGCGGCAATGCGCCCTTCATCGTGTTCGACGACGCCGATCTCGACGCCGCGGTCGAAGGAGCGATCATCGCCAAGTTCCGCAACAACGGCCAGACCTGCGTCTGCGCCAACCGGCTTTACGTACAGGACAGCGTCTACGAGGCGTTTGCCGCCAAGCTCGCCGCGGCCGTTTCGGCATTGAAGGTCGGCAACGGGCTGGAACGCGACGTCGTGCTTGGCCCGCTCATCGACGACAACGCCGTCGCCAAGGTCGAAAGCCATATTCAGGATGCCGTTGCAAAGGGTGCCGGGATCGTTTCGGGAGGCAAGCGCCACGCGCTTGGCGGTCATTTCTTCGAACCGACGATCCTGCGCGATGTCGATGCCGGCATGCAGGTCGCGCGCGAGGAAACCTTCGGGCCACTTGCCCCACTTTTCCGTTTCCGCGACGAGCAGGACGTCATCGAGCAAGCGAACGATACAGAGTTCGGCCTGGCTTCTTATTTTTACGCGCGCGACCTGTCGCGGGTGTTTCGCGTCGCCGAAGCGCTGGAATATGGGATGGTTGGCGTCAATACCGGTCTCGTCTCGACGGCGGAAGCGCCGTTCGGCGGCGTCAAGATGTCGGGTCTCGGCCGCGAAGGGTCAAGCCACGGATTGGACGAATATACCGAACTCAAATATGTATGCCTCGGCGGCATCGCCTGAGCTGGTCGATGCTTGCGCTTCCCGTGGAAATCCTGACGAAGCTTTGCGCCGCCAGGGACCTACTTCGTAAATCGCTGCCGTAACATAATCGGACATGGCGCCGTAGCGCAGAGACTCCGAGCTGTGCCAGGCTGTGCGTCGCGTTGACGAACGCAGTAATCTCGCGGGGGAGAGCAGAGGAATGGCCATCGTTGGATTGTTCAGGAGGCGCAGTCCCTGTTCTCTCAACCGGCAGGTGGTCCGCCAGCAGGGCGGCCGTTCCAAGTACCCCTGCGGCAAGATCGGAAAATGACGACCAATCGGCTGTGGCGACTGTCCAGCCTACCTCTCACGCCGCTGCGTCCCGACCGGTTCTGAGGACCGGTAGGCCTAATCGTGATGAATATGACAATACATGCTACGCTGCCCACGAGAAGATGAACGAAGGGTATGCCCATGGCACCCGGTAGTATTCATGTGAAGGTCAGCGGGAAATTGCAGGATCATAACCAGCAGCAGGTTGGCCACGACGGCCTCCATGAAACGCCGACGAGCATATTCGTGCCCTCGTTCGCCGCGACCTGCAGACGCGTGATAAGGCCTGGGATTTGCTGCAAGTGGAACTCGCGCCGGCCATGCGGGCCGAAGACAGCGAATTCGTCGCGGTTTCGGCCAAAGACGTCATCCGCCGCAACAAGCGCCGATAGCCTGATGGTGACAATTTGATTTTATCCGCGCTGAGGAGCGCAGGACAAGATTTGGCGTGACACGGTTGAGGCGTGGGGAGAGAAGCAGGCGGACGCCTATATTCTCGGGCTGCACGCCTATTTGCAGCGTTTGTGCGAGGATCGGTCGATCTGGCGACAACTTCCGCAACGTCTGGCAGTTCCGGCAGACATCAAGCGTTCAGCCTATTTCGGCCGCTATGAGCATCACTGTGTTCTTTCGCGAGCTTAAGAAAGGCGATCTCGGTGTCATGAGCATTCTTCACGAACGGATGAATCAGCCGGTCCGGCTCAAAGAGGATCTGGCGGCTCTCTTAAACAAATAACCGTGAGGGGCGGGATCTTCGGTCGGTAGGATTGCTCCTCGATGTGGGCTTTAACCCGGTCTCAGAACCAGTGCTCCGCTCCCTCCATCGGATTTGCCCAGACCGTCATACCTGATGCAAACGGCGTCTCGCCTTCGGCACGCACGATCATTTCGCCTAGTTCGGGGACATCGAGATAGAGGATCGCGTCGGCGCCGAGCCGTTCCACATGTCGGATTCTGCCTTGCCACTGGCCGGTGCCTTCCGAAAGCCTGATATGTTCCGGGCGGATGCCGTAGGTCGTGCAGTTCATTCGCCGTGCCGTCTCGCCGCCATAGAGGTTCATTTTCGGGCTGCCGATGAAGCCGGCAACGAAGGGTGTGGCGGGATTGCGGTAGAGCTCCATCGGGCTGCCGATCTGCTCGACGGCGCCACCGTTCAAAACGACGATCTTGTCGGCCATCGTCATCGCCTCCACCTGGTCGTGGGTGACATAGATCATCGTCGATTTTAAACGGGCGTGGAGTTCCGAGATCTCCAGGCGCATCTGTGCCCGCAGCGAGGCATCGAGATTGGAGAGCGGCTCGTCGAACAGGAAAACCTTGGGATCGCGCACGATCGCCCGACCGATGGCGACGCGCTGCCTCTGGCCGCCGGAAAGCGCTTTCGGCTTTCTCTGCAGCAGATGAGTGAGCTGCAGCGTTTCGGCTGCTGCCGCGACCTTCTCGGCGATCTCAGCCTTCGGGCGGCGGGCGAGCGAAAGTCCGAAGCCGATATTCTCGGCAACCGTCATATGCGGGTAGAGCGCATAGCTCTGGAACACCATGGCGATGCCTCGCTCGGAAGGTTCCGCATAGGTCACGTCCTTGCCGCTGATGGTCAGCCTACCCGAGGTCGTCTCTTCCAGGCCGGCGATGATGCGCAGCAGCGTCGACTTCCCGCATCCCGACGGGCCGACGAAGACGACGAATTCGCCAGAGGCAACCTCCAGATCGATCCCCTTGATGACTTCAAGTGCGCCGAAGCTCTTGCGAACCTGTTTGAGACTGAGTTCAGCCATTCTGCTACCCTTTGACTCCGCCCGCCGTCATGCCCGCGACGATCTGGCGGTTGAAGAAGATGAATACGATCAGCGGCGGGATCGTTACGAGGAGGATGTTCATGAAGAGCAGATTGTACTGGCTCGAATACATGCTCTGGAAATTATAGAGCGTCAGCTGCACCGTCACATTCTCCTTGCCCGGCAGGTAATAGAGCGGATTGGTGAAATCGTTGAAGATCGCGATCGACTGGACGACGATATTGGTCACGGTCACCGGCTTCAGCAGCGGCAGGACCACGCGGAAGAAGATCTGCCGGGGCTTGGCGCCGTCGATCAGCGCCGCCTCGTCGAGATCGCGCGGGATGGTCGAAATGAACGACCGATAGAGTAGGACCGAAAAGGAGAGATTATAGGCAACCTGGATCAGGATCATTCCGGTCATGGTCTTGAAGAGGCCGATGTCCTGCAAAAGGCCGATGGTGGGAACAACGGCCGGCGGCATCATCAGGCCCATGAACAGCGCAGCGAAGGCCACGCGGTTCCATGCGGTCTTGCGGCGCTGCATCACATATCCGACCATCGCCGACAGCAGGATCAGGATAGTGACGGAAACGACCGTGATCAGAGTCGAATTGAAATAGGCGAGCACGAGCTGATAGTCGCGCGCCTTGAAGACGGCGACGAGATTGTCCCAGAACAGCCAATGCTCAGGAAGTTCGAAATCGAGGCGGGAGGCCTCCGATTTGGATTTCACCGCCTGCAGAGCGACGAAAACGAAAGGCATGACGAAGATGACCGCCCCGATGGCAAGGGCAATTGCACCCGTCACATAGGGGCGGACGCTTCTCATTCCTCGACCTCGCGCCGGTTGAACCACAGGGTGAAGGGCAGGATGATCACGGCGATCAGCGCGAACAGGATGACGTTTCCGGCCGTCGACAGACCATAGAAGCCAGCCTGGTACTGCTTGTAGATGACCGAGGCGATCACATCGGAGGAGAAACCGGGGCCGCCGCGAGTCATGGCCCAGATCAGGTCGAAGGATCGCAAGCCGCCGATCAGCGACAATGTCACGACGATGACGGTGGCAGGGCGCACGAGCGGCAGGGTGATCCGAACGAATTGCTGGAGCCGTGTGGCGCCGTCGATCCTGGCGGCCTCATAATAGTCGGGACTGATCGCAGCAAGGCCGGCGATGAAGATCAGGGTGGCAAGGCCGACCCCCTTCCAAACATCGACCAGGGCCACCGAAAAAAGCGCGAGCGTCGGATTGGTCAGCCATCCCGGCCCCGGCATTCCAAGCGTCTCGAGCGTAACATTGATGATGCCCTTGGTCGGATGCATCATGACCGTGAAGGTGATGCCGATGCCGATCGTCGAAACCAGCACGGGAAAGAAGACCAGCGTGCGCAGAAAACCGCGGGCGAAGATATTGCTGGTGAGCAGCACGGCCAGCAGCAGTCCGCAGACCGTTTTCAGGCCGGATGTCGTCAGCGCGTAGATCAGCGTGTTGATCAGCCCCTTGACCAGGAACGGTTCGGAAAAGAACTGCTGGAAATTTTCAAGCCCGATAAATTGGGCTGTCGAGAGATCCCAGCGCGTCAGGCTGTACCAGAGAGACGATATGGTCGGAAAAAGGAACAGCACGCCGTAAATGATGGCGGCGGGGATAAAAAACCATAGGGGGTAGGGCGAATTGCGCGAGCGCGGGCGTATCTCGGTCATGACTACCTCTTCGATCGGGAAACCTCGCCCTTCAGGAGCGAGGTTGATGACCCGAGCGTCCGCTACCAGTTGGGCAGGGCGAGTTGCTTGGCCTGTTTGCGCACATCCTCGTCATAGAGCTTGGCGGCTTCCGCAGGCTGACGGATGCCGGAGCCGACTTCGACGGTGATCTGCTCCAAAGCCGGGCCCTTGACCGGCGAAACGAACTCCAGCGCTGGCGTCGTTTTGTCCTTAGCCTCGAAATAAGGAAGCATGTCCTTGATTGCAGGCGGCACGTCCGCCGGGAGATCGCAACCGTCGACGAGGGAGGGCCCTTGCACGGCGTTGGTTTCCACCATCACCTTGCAGCCTTCGACGCTGCCGGCAAAATCAATGAACTTCTTTGCTTCCTCGGCGTGCTGGCTGGTGGCCGGAATATAGAGGCCAGGCGGCATCCAGACCGTCAGGCCGTTCGTGGCTGCCTCATCGCTCGGTTGGGCGAAGAAGCCGACATCGCTGAGGTTTTCAGGATAATTCTGTTTAATTGCGCCGACCGCAAAGCTCAGCATCGGATAGTGCGCCGCCTCGCCAGTGGCCACCATTCTCAACCCGTCATCATAGCTTGCTGCGCCGAAGTCTTCATTCATCAGCCCGGCGTCATGAACTTCCTTCAGGCGTTCGAAGCCTTTCATCGCTGCCGGCGTCTCTGCGTATTTCGCCTTGTTGGCGGTATAGTCGGCAGCGAAGTTCGCAACGGCAGCATGCAGGTTGTAATAGTCGGCCAATACGAACAGCTGCGAGGTCCAGGTATCGCGATAGGTTTGCGCGACTGCGACCTTGCCCGATGCCTTGACCTTGGCGTTGTTCGCCATGAACTCCGCCCATGTCTTTGGCACCGAGAGGCCGAGGTCCTGGTAGATCTTTCTGTTGTAGAGAATCCCGCCGGCCATCGCCGTACCGAAGGGAACGCCATAGACTTTGCCGTCGGCACTAACGACGGCCTTGAAGTCGCCGGACACTTTCGCCTGCGAGGCGAGACCGCTCAGATCGACAAGCGTTTGCGTCGGCTTCAGCGCCTGCAAGAGCGACCCGGAATTATACAGGAACACATCGGACATCTCCCCCGTCGCCAGACGCGTCTTGACGATATTGTCGCCTTCGCCACCGCCCGGCCGCTGCTCGATCTCGATCGTCACGTCGGGTGCCTTGCTTTGATAAGCGGCAACCAGCGCCTCGGTCGCCGCGACCGTATCGGGATTGTTGTCGATCAGGAATGACAGCGTGACTTCGGCCTGCGACGGGCCGGCCGCGGCCAAGGCCAGAAGCGCGGATGCGCCGGCAAGAATGAGCTTTATCCGATGTGTCATGACGTTCCTCCTCTGAACGGTTTGACCTGTATGCTCCTCAATAATCGGGTAGGGAAAAGACCAGCCTATGCGTGCCTGGGGGAAGAACCGCCTCCTCGATGACAGGCTCGCCATTGAGTGACGCATTGTGGTGCCGCCGGCCGGGCCGGAAGCGGCCGACGCAACCCTCCGGGAGCGTCAGCACATAGGTGACCTCGCTGCCGGTGCAGTGCCAGCCGGCCTCGATGCGCCCCTGGCTGATATCGTGATAGGTCGAAACCGGCGAAAGCGACGGGATCGGCTTCGGGTCGACGATCACTTCGGCAAAGCCGGGTGCGGCTGGGCTCGGCGAAATGCCGGCGACACATTCGAACAGCCATTGGCAGACCGCGCCATAGGCATAGTGGTTATAGCTGTTCATGTCGGGTTCGTAGATGGTGCCGTCGGGCGCCATCGAATCCCAGCGCTCCCAGATCGTCGTCGCCCCCTTTGAAACCTGGTAGAGCCAGCCCGGCACATCCTCCTGCAGGAAGACTTTTTCGGCGAGGTCGTCCATGCCGAGTTTCGTCAGCGCCGGCAAAAGGGCCGGCGTGCCGATGAAGCCGGTGCCGATCTTGTAGTCGGCATCGACGACCACCTGCCTGAAATGTCGCCGGGCGGCCTCATGATGCTCACCCGGTATCAGGTCATACAGGAAGGCCAGCGCATAGGATGTCTGATCGTTATGGGCGAGCCGCCCGGCCGGCGTGATGAACTCGTTGGCAAAAGCCAGCCGGATCTTGTCGGCGCGGCCCTTCATCTGCTCTTCGAGCGCATGCTCGCCGAGAACGCCAGCGACCTTTGCTAGAAGATCCGTCGAAATGAAGTGGTAGAGGGTCGCCGCACAATCGTCGGCAATGGTCGGGCGCGGCTTTCTGTTATCGCCGACCGGCTGCAGCCAGTCGCCGAAGGTGAAGCCGCGGGCGCCCCAATGCGAGGGCGGATGGACGATCGGGCCGTCCGAGATGGACCAGACGAAATCGACCCAGCGCACCATGGAATCCAGGCATTCCGAAAGAACGGACCGGTCGCCGTAATGGGTGTAGAGGACCCAGGGGATCACGACAATCGCGTCGCCCCAGCCGGTCGAGCCGGCATAGCCCGGGAAATTGCCGGGGTGCAGACGCGTCGGGTCGGGCGAGAAATGCGAAACGGCGCCGTCCTCGCGCTGGTCGGCCATCACATCGCGCAGATATTTCTTGAGGAAGGACTGGCTGTCGCTCAGCCAACAGGCCGTCGCGGCAAAGACTTGGGCATCACCCGTCCAGCCGAGCCGTTCGTCGCGTTGCGGGCAATCTGTGGGCACTTCGATGAAATTGGCGCGCTGCGACCAGATGGTATTTTCAACCAGGCGATTGACGAGAGGATTGCCCGAGGTGAAGCCGCCCGCCGGTTCCGGCACCGAGGAGATTGGGATCGAGGCGATTTCAACAATCTCCGCATCGCCTTTGATCGTCACCCTGGCATAACGGAAGCCGTGAAAGGTGAAATGCGGCGCGTAGGTCTCGTCACCACCTCCGCTGAGCGTATAGAGGGTATGCGCGGCGGCGGCGCGATAATTGCGATTGTCGAAATGGCGTTCCGGCCCAAGGACTTCCGAGTGCTCGACCCGTACTTCGGTGCCGCTGACGCCACGGACCGTGTATCTGACGTAGCCGCCGACATTCTGGCCGAAATCATAGATCGTCCTGCCTTCATGATCGGTCCAGCTTTCGATGGGGGCGAGCGGCTGCAGCTCCCGCACCGCTGTCGTCTCATGCGCGACGAGCAGCCCCGTGTCGAACGGCAATCGCTCGGTCCCGTGGGTTTCGGCGACCTTTTCCAGGCGTGCATCGTAAATCTCACCGAAATAGATCCCCGACTTCTGGATCGGCAGAAGGCCGCTTTGCCAGGTCGTATCGGTAGAAAGAATGGTGCCGCTGGGGCCGACCAGATCCGCAATGGCCCCGATCCTGTCGCCCCAGCAGTTGGGAATAGCCTGGGCGCCCCACATGATGGGCGAGCGGTACCATCCATCGGCGAGCCAGATTTCTATCCGGTTAATGCCTGACTTCAGAAATCTCGAGATGTCGTATCGCTGATAGGCAATGCGGGCGTCGTAATTCGTCCAGCCGGGCGTCAGCAGATCGTTGCCGACGCGGGTGCCGTTGATGAAGCAGCGATAGAGGCCGAGTGCCGAGATGAAGAGTTCGATCGGAAGGTCGGTGCCGTCATGATCGAAGGTCTTCGAGACGAAGCTTGCGGCCGTTCCCTGGCCGCGGTCCGACAGTGGTGCGATCATCTCTCCGGACCAGGCGCGATAAACGAGATTGCCGTCGATGGCTGCCGGCTGAAAGTTCATCAAGTCCTCCCGCAGAGCTGTAGAACGTTCTCCATATAACGTTCTACATTTTTTTCGGAAGTGCAATAGAAATTTCGTCACCAGTCTGCCATGGTGTTTCTAAGGGCGATTGTGACCGCCCGCAGCGCAAGTCCAGAGATTTCATGTCGATCGAAGAGAAAAAAAGACTGCAACGAAATGATCGCGTGACGATCCGGACGGTGGCAACGCATGCAGGCGTATCGGTCGCCGCGGTCTCGAAGGTGATGCGCAACGCTTACGGCGTCAGCGAAGCGCTGCGGGCAAGAGTGACCGACGCTATTGAAGCGCTTGGATATCGGCCCTCACGGGCGGCGCGCGGGTTGCGCGGCCGGAGTTTCACCATCGGCGTGCTTTTGATCGACATCCGCAACCCCTTCCTGCCGGAGGTGATTGCCGGCGTAAACGGCGTGCTGGCGCCTTCGCATTACCAGGCGATGATCGGCGTCAGTGATGCGCGCGTACAGCTGGAGACGTCGTTGATCGAGTCGATGATCGACTACAAGATGGACGGCCTGATCCTGGTTGCGCCGCGCCTGCCTTCGGACATCATCGCAAAATTCGCGGCTCAGATACCGATCGTCGCCGTCGGTTATCACGATGCCGGCGCCACGGCCTTCGATACGGTCAATGCCGATGACCAGCGTGGAGCCGAGATTGCGGTGGAAGCGCTGCTTGCCTGCGGCTATCGCGACATCGAAATGCTGAGCCTCGGCGAGCGTGAGGGGCACCAGGTCTCTGTCGTGCGCCAGCGCGAGATCGGCTTCCGCCGGGCGATGCAGCGTGCCGGACTGGGATCGTCTGCGCCGATCACCAAAATTCCGATCGCCCCGCCAAAGCGGGAGGAAACGATGCGAAAGTTCCTGTCGAGAAAGAACAAGCCGCGCGCCGTTTTCTGCTGGAGCGATCTCGACGCCATCACTCTTCTGAGCCTGGCGATGGAGATGGGTGTGCGTGTGCCCGAGGACCTTGCCGTCATCGGATATGACAATTCGTCGACCGCAGCGCTCGGCCTCGTCAATCTCGCAAGCATCGATCAATCGGGCAGGGAACTCGGTCAGGTCGCCACCCGGACGTTGATTTCGAGAATAGAGGGCCGCACCGGCGCGGAGCATATTTTCCAGATGCCGTCGCTGGTCAGCCGCAACAGCCTGACCCGATCCGGCAATGCCACGGATACTTAGAGCGCCAGAAATGGAAAGGCCGGCAGCTCATCTGCGCTGCCGGCCTCGTAATCTCAGGCGGCCTTGCCGAACTTCGAAGGACGCGTGGCGGCGGCCTTCTTGACCATGGCGGTAACCTCCGCCCGGCGGGCGCCGGATAGCGGCAGGCGCGGCATGCGTACGCGTTCCGAGCCGCGGCCCATGATCTGCTCGGCGAGCTTGATCGACTGCACGAGGTCATGCTCGGCATCGAGATGCAGAAGCGGCATGAACCAGCGGTAGATCCTGCGGGCTTCTTCCCAATCGCCGCGTTCGGCGGCGGCAACGAGCTGCACGGATTCCTCCGGGAAGGCGCTGGTCAGCCCCGAGACCCAGCCCTTGGCGCCGAGCATCAGTCCTTCGAGCGCGACGTCGTCGAGGCCGGCGAAGATATCGAAACGGTCGCCGAATTCGTTGATGAGATCGGTGAAGCGGCGCGGATCCGGCGCGCTTTCCTTGACCGCCTTGATATTGGGCACATCGGCAAGCACCTTCAGCACATCGGCGCCGATGTTGACGCGGTAGGCCGGCGGATTGTTGTAGAGCATGATCGGCAGCGAGGTCGCTTCGGCGACGGTGCGGAAATGCGCGATCAGCTCTTCGGGCTTCGGCACATAAACCATGGCCGGCAGCAGCATCAGCCCGTCGGCGCCGAGTTTTTCGGCGTCGCGGGCATAGGCCACGGCACGGCGCGTATCGAATTCGGAGACGCCCGTCACGACGGGGACGCGGCCGTTGACGACCTCGACGGCGGCTTTGAGGATCGTACGCTTCTCATCGGGATCGAGCGAGTTGTTCTCACCACATGTGCCCATGACGATCAGCCCATTGACGCCGTCGTTGACGAGCGCGTCCTGAACACGCTGGGTTGCGGAAAGATCCACGGAAAGATCTTCGTTGAACTGCGTCGTTACGGCGGGAAATACGCCCTTCCATCCTGTTGTCATCGATCGAAACTCCGTTAAAGTCGATTTGTTATATACAAACTGTCGACAAGACACAATCGCCATGATTTGTAAATTCGTGGGGCGTTGCCGAAATCGGCCAAAACGCATTACAAGGCTCTCATCAAGGGGAGGGACGCATGCAGAACGACGTGGAAAATGTGCGGGTGCGCGGTTCCGGCACGCAGAGCATCTATGCCGCGCTGCGCCGGGAGATCCTGTCGATGGCGCTGGAACCCTGCAGCCCGCTCGATGAGGTGCGGCTGTCGGAACGTTTCGGAATGTCGAGGACACCTATTCGCGAAGCGCTGTTGCGCCTTGCCGCCGACGGGCTGGTCACGACGCTGCCGAACCGGAACACGATCGTTGCGCCGATCGATTTCGCCAACCTGCCCACCTATTTCGAAGCGCTGACGCTGATGTACCGGGTGACGACGCGCGGGGCCGCCGGGCGGCGGAACGACGTGATCATGGAAACCATCCGCCGGCACCAGAAGGACTTCGCCGGCGCGGTTGCTAAGCGCGACGCCTATGCGATGATCGAGGCCAACCGTGAATTCCACGTGGCGATCGCCGAGCTTGCCGGCAATACCTATTACACGGCCTTTTTCGCAAAACTGCTCGACGAAGGCCGGCGCATACTTCGCCTTTATTATTCGACCTTCGACGACCGGCTGCCCCGACAATATGTCGATGAACACGAGGAAATCATCGCTGCCATCGAGGCCGGCGACGCCGAGCGCGCCGATCGGCTGGCAATCGCCCACGCCGGCCAGATCGTCCGCCAGATCCAGGACTATCTCGCCCGCGACCTTGATCGGCCGGTGGCGATCGGCCTGTCCTAAAGCACCGGTCGCGGCGCGGACAACAGAAACGGCAAGAACAGGAAAACGACATGTGGTGGCACCACCCCGTACCCCGCATCACTGAAGACGAACGGCAAGTTCGCCTCACCAGGCTTCGAGAAGCGATCGACGCAGAAGGACTGGCCGGCGTGCTTCTCGGGCCGACCGAAAGCTTGCGCTACTTCACGGGGCTCGTCTGGCATGCGAGCGAAAGGTTCCTCGGCGCGCTCGTCACGCCGACGGCCGTTTCCTATATCGTTCCCGGCTTCGAGCGCAGCCGCGTCGAAACCCTGCCGCATCTGCCGGGGGAAATTCTGGTCTGGGAAGAGGAGGAGAGCAGTGCTGCCCTCATCTCCCGGCTTGTCGGCCGAGGCGGCAGGCTCGCGCTCGACGATGGTTTGCCGTTCTTCTTTTATCACGCCCTGGCAGCGGCGATGGGCGCCGACAGGCTCGCTGATGGCGGCCGGCTGATCCGCGGCCTGCGCCGCATCAAATCCGCCGCGGAGATTGCGCTGATTCAATATGCGATGAACCTGACGCTCAATGTGCACAGGCAGGTGCATTCGCTGTTGAAGCCGGGCATCACCTCATCCGAGGTGGTCGATTTCATCGATCGGCAGCATCGCCAGGCCGGCGCCGACGACGGCTCGACATTCGCAATCGTCTCCTTCGGGCTAGCGACCTCGCTGCCGCATGGCGCCGACGGCGATCAGACCCTCGGCGACGACGACGTCATTCTCGTTGACACCGGCTGCCGGATCGACGGTTATCATTCCGATATCACCAGAACCTATATGCTCGGCGGCGGCAACAGCGACTTCGAGCGCGCCTGGTGGATCGAGCGCGAGGCGCAGCAGGCCGTCTTCGACGCTGCCCGGATCGGCGCTGCCTGCTCGAGCCTCGACGATGCGGCCCGCAAGGCGCTCGCCAAGCATTCGCTCGGCCCCGACTATCGCCTGCCGGGGCTGCCGCATCGCGCCGGTCATGGCCTCGGGCTCGAGATCCACGAGGAGCCTTATATCGTTCGCGGCAACGACACCCCGCTTGCGGCCGGCATGTGTTTTTCCAACGAACCGATGATCGTCTTTCCGGAGAAATTCGGGATCCGACTGGAAGACCATATCTACATGACAGCCGAGGGACCGCGCTGGTTCACCGCGCCGGCGAGGGGACCGACCGAACCGTTCTCCGCAGACGGCGCCACGCCTTAGCCGCTCCGGTTAGGTCCTTGAGTAGCAACGGAACAACGAGCCTACATAAGGCCACTTCGGCGAGGCTGCTTCTTCGGCCCGACGCGGTGTGAGTGACTAAGTTCAAGTTTCAATTCGCATTGTGGAAATGAGCTCCTCGCGCTTGGCTAAAGCTTGAATGGCCCGCTCCCCAAGTTCGCGGGCCACAAGATTAAGCAAGCCTTCGCAGAACACGATATAGGCGCCCATGCTGTTGCTGAAAAAGCTGCTCGCATGGGGCACGAAAAATGCGTGCCGCGAGGGGCCGACGAGAGGGGAGGCGCGCGTGTCCGTCACCGCTATGACGATGAGGCCGAGCTTCGCCGCGATTTCGGCCACATTTGCGACGCTGCGTGTGTATGGCGCGCAGCTCGCAACGACGACGACATCGCCTTTCTCCAGTTGGGCCAAGGCCTCGGCGACGCCAAGACGAGGCGCATCCAGCAGCGAGACATCGCTGCGCAGCATCCCCAGTCCATAGGTCAGAAAGCTTGCGAAGGCATGGAATTGGCGGACGCCATGGATCCTGACGCGGCGGGCGTTTGCAAGCAAACCGGCGGCTTCAAGCAGCGAATTCGGCTCGATCTGAGCCAGAAAGCCGTCGATGTTGTTCTTGGTCTCCAGGCCAAGTCGGTCAAAGATATGCAATTCCTCCTCGCTGTCTTCCTTCGTGGAAAGCAGACGACCCGCCTGGCGGCTGTAAAAGTACCTGTCGTCAGAGGAAAACGCCTGGCGGAAAACACTCTGGAAATCGCTGAATCCGGCAAAACCGAGCTTTTGCGAAAGCCGTGTCAATGTCGAAGCATTCACCCCGAGAGCGTCGGCCAATTCGGATATGGTGCGAACCGCGGTTTGCTCTGGCGTGTCCACCAGCTTCGCCAGCACATCGAGCGCCTTGTTGCCGAGCGAGATATTGGCATTCTCACGATTGATCCTCACGGTGAGGTTCCGAAGCTCCTCAATTGTCGCCGGCTTCGCAAATCCGGCAGCCTCATCCGTCACAGTCATGCCCCGCCTCGATGTCACATTGTCGCGATCTTTAGGCCCATATTCTCAAAACGAGCCACCGATCCCGCTCCATCATAAACGGCCCAATCGATGCTGTCCTTGCCGATCTTGAACACGGCGGTCGCCAGCGTGTTCTCGTTGTCGGGATCGTCGGGCTGGGAGCGATAGATCGGAAGCGCGTGACGTTTTCGATCCCAAAGGATGGACAGTGGGTCCAATGATTCATCGCTTGCGTTGAGCATATCCTGTCCGCGATCCTGACGTGAGTTCGACGACCCTGTTATGATTTGCGGCTCGGATGCCATCTCCGCATGCACAAGATGGTTCGCGTGGATGGATGGGCTGGTGATGTCCGCGATCGAACAATTCCTGTGGGTGAATTCGACACTGGCCAGTCGGGATTGCCCTGCCTGCGCCAGCGTCAGGTGAAACGCACCGGAGCGGGGCGCACCGGAAAGCAAAGTCAGCGCAGCATCGATCGTCGGGCAGTCGAGGATGGCGCGGGTCAGCACCATGCGCGGCAACCCGTCTCCGCCAAGTTTTGAGCGGATGTTGTTCACGGTCAGCACGAGGCCGCTGCCATTGATCGCGAATGTATGTCCGGGTATGGAGCCCGGATAGACGAATGCCGTGAACGGCTGGCCTTGTTCCGGGACGATGGTTGCCAGTGCGCATCCCGGTCGCAAGCCTGGATCACCGTCCTCATTATGGGCGACGACCGGGAACCGGCCTGGCATCTGAACGGTGGTGCAGCCATCCGGCGCCATTGCCCAGAGGTCGCCTCTACAGTTCCACGCAAGGACGTCGTCGAAGGGCAGCCCCAGTCCGTCCGCCAGGCCGGAGAGCTCCTGCCAATAGTGCGGATAGTGCTGTTCGACCAGCGATCTTGCCATCCGTACCCGGTCGTCGTGCTTGAATGCCATCACCGTTGCCCAGGCATAGGTCTTGACGAGATGAGCGTGAACGAGGGCAGCGCCCTGGCGCCCGAGACCTTGACCGATATCGTAGTGGCTACCCCTCAGGGTCAGGCTGGCAAGGCGATGGGCGGTATCAGTGGACATGCTGCAGGAACTCGCGGAGACGTGGGTTTTCGGGGTTGTCGAGAAGAAGGGCCGGATCGCCGTCGACGGCGATGTCGCCGTTTTCCATGAAGATCAGCCTTGTTCCGACCTGGCGGGCAAAACCGATTTCGTGTGTCACCACGATCATCGTCATGCCCTCTTCGGCCAGCGATTGCATGACGCGCAGCACCTCATGGCGCAGTTCCGGATCGAGCGCCGAGGTCGGCTCGTCGAACAGCATCAACTTCGGTTTCACCGCCAGGGCACGCGCAATGGCGACACGTTGCTGCTGGCCGCCTGATAACTCCGATGGATAATGATGGCCGCGATCGGCAAGTCCGACCTTCGCAAGCAGGGCCGATGCCTGCTCGGTTGCCTCTGCCTTGCCGAGTTTGCGAACCCTGCGCGGACCGAACGCAACATTCTCAAGCGCGGTCATCTGCGGGAACAGATTGAACTGCTGAAACACCATCCCGGCCTCCTGCCGGATCAGCCGGACTTTCGAACGGCTTTCCCGGACGCTTATTCCATCGACGATCAGATCCCCGCCGCTGATCTCCTCAAGCGCGTTTATACAGCGCAGCAGGGTGGATTTCCCCGATCCTGACGGGCCGATCAGCACGACGACTTCGCCCTTGCCAATCTCGAGGTCGACATCTTTCAAGACTGAAACCGGCCCAAAATTCTTGGTGACCTTTTTAAATTCGACGAGGCTCATAGGATCCGCATCCTCTTCTCGGTTACGCGCAGGAGGAGGGTCAGCGCTCCGGTCATAATCAGATAGAACACGGCAACGGCCGACCAGATCTCGACGGCGCGAAAGTTCGCCGCCATGATTTCCTGGCCTTGGCGGGTCAGTTCGCCGACGCCGATAACGATGAACAGGGATGTGTCCTTCAAACTGACGATGAACTGATTTCCGAGCGCCGGGATCATGCGCCGGAAGGCCAGTGGCCCGACAACGTAGAACAGCACCTTCCAGAGGGGCAGACCCAGCGCGAGGCCTGCTTCCCTCAACCCTTTGTGAATGGACAGGAACGATCCCCGGACGATTTCGGCGATGTAGGCGCTCGCGTTGACGATGATCGAAGTGATCGCCGCCGTCATCGGATTGATCCTGATATCGGCGATCAGCGGTAGTGCGAAGTAGATGAACATCACCTGCACGACGATCGGCGTGCCACGGATGAGTTCGATATATATCAATGCGATGCCGTTCACGACGATATTGCCATAGGCGCGCATCAGGCCGGCAACAAGGCCGATAACGAGGCCGCCGACAAGCCCGGCGAGCGCGATCATGACCGTGAGTTGTGCGCCCTTGAACAGTTCCGGCAGTGCTTGCCAAACGACAGACCAGTCGAATTCCATGCGAAGCATCTCCAAGCGGGAAAGGAGCGCCGGCAGGGCCGGCGCTGGTAAACTCGTTTGGAGATCAGCTCTTCGGTGGTTCGGTGCCGAACCACTTCTTGTAAATGGCGCTGTAGGTGCCGTTGGCCTTCAACTTGGCCAGCGAGACGTTGACCTTGGCGACAAGCTCGCTTCCCTTGGGAAAGGCCATGCCGTACTGCTGTGCCATCATCTGGGCACCGACGGTCTTCACTTTACCCTGACCGTTGGTCTTGATGTAATAGAGCACGTTCGGCGTGTCGTGCATCGCGGCGTCGGCGCGACCGGTCGCGACTTCCAGATAGGCATTGTCGCTATTGGGGAATAGGCGAAGCTCCGTATCCTTGAAGTTTTCCTTGGCGTAGTCGGTTGCTGATGTTCCCGTCTTGACGGCGAGCGTCTTGCCCTTGAGATCCTCCGGCCCCTTGATGGTGCTGTCCGTCGGAACCATCAATAGGAAGCCGCTGTCATAATAGCCGTCCGAGAAATCGATGACCTTCTTGCGCTCGTCCTTGATTGTGATGCCGGCGAGGCCGACATCGACCTGCTTGGTTTGAAGGGCGGGGATGATGCCGTTAAAGTCCATCGGCTGCAACGTATAAGTGACGCCAACGTCCTTGGCGACCGCATCCCAGAGGTCGATATCGAAGCCGACATACTTGTCGCCTTCCTTGAATTCGAACGGCACGAATGCCGTATCGGTGGCCACGATCAGATCGGCGGCCTGTGCCGGAAGCGAGAGTGCGATTGTCGCCGTGACGGCGGCTCCAAGCAGGTATGCAAATCTCAGTTTCATGTGAGTTCCCCTTTTTGGGCAAAAAGCATCGGCCTTTGCCTTTGGTCAACGATTGCAAATATAGAATGCTTTTATTGTGTTGTCGCATTCAAAATTTGCGCGATACGCTGACAGGGTATGTATGAGTAGCCCAGCAGCGAGATGCCGTTCGCAGTTAAGGAAAACCGCAAATTAAGGGTCTGCAGGACGTCGATCGCGCGGATATCAAGCGATTTCAATTAGTTAGCGGAATGCGAAAATACTGATGCGAAATCGCCGCTTGCTGGCTGCGCCTGGAAAATATCCAACTCGATCAAATATGATCCACTTAGATCATAAAATTTAATCAGGAAACAAATAGATCACAAATTGTTACACAGCTCGCTTGAAGGGCGCTAACCTTCGAGCCCGATCGTGATTGTCGCGGTATCCTTGCTCTTTTGAAGCGTCGGGGCCAACATCTGAGGCGCCGGCTGCTGGGATCGTGCAGGTCAGCAGAAGGCATGAGGCCGCGAGGCCCTGAAGATGTTCATCATGGCTGTTTTAGTCTCTCTGAATGACCTGGGCGCGCGCTTTTTAGCGCGTCACCTCACCGGATGGACGCATCGACGGCATCGCCAAGACGTTCGACGATGGTATCGATATCCTGCCGGTTCACGATGAAAGGCGGCGCCATCAGGACGTGATCGCCCGTCTTCCCGTCGATCGTTCCACCCATCGGATAGACCATCAGCCCGCGAGCCATGGCTTCCTTCTTGATGCGCGCATTGAGTTTCAGCGCCGGGTCGAAGGGGGCCTTCGTCGCCCGGTCGCTGACGAGCTCGATACCCTGGAACAGGCCACGCCCCCGGATGTCACCAACATGATGGTGGTTGCCAAACCGTTCGTTTAGCCTCGTTTCAAGATGGCTGCCCATTTCGATGACGTTGGCGAGCAAGCCATCGCGCTTCAGAATCTCCTGCACGGCAAGGCCGGCGGCCGCCGCCATCGGATGGCCCATATAGGTGTGTCCATGCTGAAAGAAGCCGGAGCCGCCGGCGAAGGCCTCGAAGATCGCGCCGGATAAAAGCACCGCGCCGACCGGCTGATATCCGCCGCCAAGCCCCTTGGCGATCGTCATCAGGTCCGGCGCAATGCCATCCTGCTCGCAGGCGTGCAATGTGCCGGTGCGACCCATCCCGCACATCACCTCGTCAAGGATCAGCAGAACGCCATATTTGTCGCAGATCGCCCGGATGCGCTTGAAATAGTCGGGGACCGGCGGAACGGCGCCGATCGTGGCGCCGACGACCGTTTCGGCG
Organism: Rhizobium atlanticum; assembly: GCF_030182485.1. Taxonomy (NCBI): domain Bacteria; kingdom Pseudomonadati; phylum Pseudomonadota; class Alphaproteobacteria; order Hyphomicrobiales; family Rhizobiaceae; genus Rhizobium; species Rhizobium atlanticum. Next base: position 52,851 of record NZ_JAQJCJ010000011.1, on the reverse strand, counting down.
ACGAACGCGATAACCTGGTCGCCGCCCAGCTCCAGAATCTTGTCTTCCAGCTGTTGTGCGGCGCGGGCTGCGTATGTTTCGTCGCTCTCCCCTTCTCTCTGGAAGCGATAGGCGTAGCAGGGGTCGATATGATGCGTCTCGATCAGCAGCGGTTTAAATTGTGACCGGCGCCATTCGTTGCCGCCGGTGGCAAGCGCGCCCAGCGTGTTGCCGTGATAGCTCTGACGGCGTGCGATGACGTGACGTCGCTGTGTCTCGCCTTTTTCCACGAAATATTGCCGTGCCATCTTCAGCGCTGCTTCGACGGCTTCCGAACCACCACTGACGAGATAGACGTGATCGAGCCCGGCGGGCGCATCAGCAACAAGCCGATCCGCAAGTTTCTCCGCCACTTCGGTGGTGAAGAAGCCGGTATGCGCATAGGCCATTTTGTCCAGCTGCTCATGCAGCGCCTTGATCACATCGGGATGTCCGTGCCCGAGGCAGGATACGGCAGCGCCTCCGGACGCGTCGATATAGGCTTTTCCATCGGCGTCGAAGAGTTCGATACCCTTGCCGGCGACGGCGACGGGGAGCTGCGCGTGAATAGCCCGGTGGAGAAGGTGCGTCATGGCGATCTCTTCATGTTTCTTGGCTTTAGGTGGATGTTGAATGCGGCCAGCTGCTCGTCGAAACGGCGGAGCGCCTGGACGGCCTCTTCTCCCCCTTGGCCCGCGAGCAGCGCGCCCAAAACCTCGGCGACGGCGAAGGCTGGTGACATGGTATGAAAGAAAGATGGACCCTCAGTCGAGACCAGGATGGTCGCCGTTGCGAATTGTGCGAGCGGCGCGACTTCGCTGTCGGTGATGGCGACGACCTTGATGCCGCGGCTTTGGGCGTATTCGGCAATTTCGATTGTTGCCCGGGTGTAAGGCAGAACGCTTGCGACGAGCAAAACGTCTTCCGCCGTTGCCGTGCCGATCGCATCCGCGCCTGTCCCGGCGATGCCATCGAGCATGGTCGATTTTTCGCCGATCAGCGTCAGGATGTAATAAAGATGCCAAGCGATAGAGTGGCTGGCGCGCAGCCCCAGGCAGTAGACGCGGCGAGCCTTTGCCAATGTCGACGCGGCATTGACGATCCGATCGAGGGATCGCGGCTCGGCAAGCCGGGCGATCTGCCCGCCGATCGAATTCAGCATTTCCGCCGCAAGAGCGTGGTCGCCCTTCAGCTTCTGGCTCAAGGCCTGGGCTCCGGCCTTGCCCGCAAAACCACCATCCGCACCGCGCATCGCCTCGGCATAGAGATCCCGGACATTGTCATAGCCAGCCAGGCCAAGATATTTCGCAAAGCGCGTCATGGTTGCCGGCTGTACGCCAGCCTGGCGCGCTTGTTCCCGCATGGACAGCAGGGCGACATCGCTTGGATGGTCGAGCACGTAACGTGCGGCCGCTTGTAGCTGGGCCGACATGCCGTCGAACGCCTTGATGATCGCTCCTGCCAAAGGTCCCTGGTTCATGGTCGTTACCTACATGGGTTCGATTTAAATTGCAACGTATGTTTCAGTATGTGATATAATGATCTATATGGATCGCCCTTAGGCAAGTTGACGAAGATGAATGCAGAAACTGCTTTGAAATCGATTGCAATAGCCGTCGCGCCCAACGGAGGGCGCCGTACGAAGATTGATCATCCAGCCATACCCCTGACGCCGGCCGAGTTGGCACAAACGGCGGCGGAATGCCTTGAGGCTGGCGCCGCCATGATACACGTGCATGTCCGCAAGCCCGATGGCTCGCATCTGCTTGACGCCGACGCCTATCACGCCGTCATCGCCGCCATAGAGGCTGAGGTGGGCGATCGGATGATTGTTCAGATCACCAGCGAAGCGCTTGGAGTGTATCGACCGCAGGAGCAGATAGCGATTGTCAAGACCGTCAAACCGGAAGCAGCGTCTCTGGCCCTGCGCGAACTTGTTCCTGATGAAACATATGAATCAGAGTTTGCGAACCTTTTGTCATGGATGAAAAAGGAACGGGTCCTGCCCCAGATTATTCTTTACGACCGGGCAGAGGCTCTCCGTCTTGCCGACATGATGCGACGCGGACTTGTTCCATGGAATGACATACCGACTTTATTCGTGCTCGGCCGCTATGCGGTCAATCAGTTGTCTCAGCCGCGAGATCTGCTGCCGTTTCTTGGGGCCGAGATGCCACGCTTTGCCCATTGGAGCGTCTGTGCCTTCGGACGTCATGAGGCGGCTTGTGTGGCCGCAGGCGCTCTCCTCGGTGGACACGTTCGGGTGGGTTTCGAGAATAATCTTTGGCAACCGGGTGGTATGTTGGCGGAGGCAAACGCGAAGCTGGTTGAACCAGTCAAAAAATCGCTCCACACGATGGGAGTAACTATTCAGAGCGGTTCCGACCTGCGATTGTCGTTGAATCAGCTTTGCGGTCAGGCCTAAACGTCGGTCGGTCCCTTCCTAATGTCGGGTTTACCGGCCTCGACGCCATTACCATTCCTGGCACTCTGCGCGACAGCCTCAATCTGCTCGCGATCGTGCTGGAGCAGGAGACCGACCCTCAGCCGACCGAGATCATGACCGACACGGCCAGATAAACCGACATATTTCTATGTCGGGCACGCTTGACCCCTTGCCCGACTACCGGGTGACGGTTGACGGCAACGAACAGTTCGGCACAGACGAGCAGCTTGGCGCCTTGCCTGATTTCGAAGCGATTGAGCGACTCTCTTGACATCCGTGGACGTTCAGCCGGGAGCCTGTATCTTGCTGGCCTCGGACACTTCAAGCTATGTCAATTGTGGAGGCAGATCGGCATGTCGTTGAAAACCGTCAAGACACCGGGGGAGCTGCGATCGGCCCGCTGGTTCGCATCCGAGGACCTGCGCGGCTTCGGCCATCGCTCGCGCCTGATGCAGATGGGCTACGATGCCGGCGACTGGGCCGGCAAGCCGCTGATCGGCATCCTCTCCACCTGGTCGGACCTCAATCCCTGCCACGCCCATTTCAAGCATCGCGTCGAAGACGTGAAGCGCGGCGTGCTGCAGGCCGGCGGCTTTCCGGTGGAGATGCCGGCGCTGGCGCTGTCGGAAAACTTCATGAAGCCCACGACCATGCTCTACCGCAACCTCCTGGCGATGGAGACCGAAGAGCAGATCCGCGCCCACCCCGTCGATGGCGTGGTGCTGATGGGAGGGTGCGACAAGACCACGCCGGGCCTCATTATGGGCGCGCTCAGCGCCGGCGTGCCGATGATCTACCTGCCGGCCGGGCCGATGCTGCGGGGCAATTATGCGGGCCAGCAGCTCGGTTCCGGTTCGGACGCCTGGAAATACTGGGATGAGCGGCGCGCGGGAACGATATCGGACAAAGAATGGGCGGGCATCGAAGCCGGCATTGCGCGCTCCTACGGCCATTGCATGACGATGGGCACCGCCTCGACGATGACGGCGATGGCCGATGCGATGGGACTGACGCTGACAGGGGTCTCTTCGATTCCCGCAGCCGATGCCAATCATATCCGCATGTCGGCCCAGACTGGCCGGCGGATCGTCGAGATGGTCTGGGAAGATCTGACGCCGGACCGGATCGTCACCCCGGCGGCCATTCGCAATGCCGCGACGGTCGCCATGGCGACCGGCTGTTCCACCAACGCGGTCATCCATCTCCTCGCCATGGCGCACAGGGGAGGGATCGAGCTGACGCTTGACGATCTCGACGCGCTGGGCCGCGTCACTCCGGTCATCGCCAATGTCCGTCCGTCCGGAAAGACATATCTGATGGAGGATTTCTACTATGCCGGCGGTCTTCTGGCGCTGATGTCGCAGGTCCGCGAGCGGCTCGATCTCGACGCATTGACGGTCTCGGGCGAAACGCTGGGCGCAGCGCTGGCCGATGCCAAGATTTATAATGACGACGTGATCCGGCCGCCTTCCAATCCGATCTATCCGGAGGGCTCACTTGCCGTGCTCAAGGGCAATCTGGCGCCCGATGGTGCGGTGATCAAGCCAGTGGCCTGCGACCCGCGCTTCCATGTCCATCAAGGCCCGGCTCTGGTCTTCGACAGTTACCCCGACATGAAGGCGGCGGTCGAGGACGAAACGCTTGATGTGACGCCTGATCATGTGATGGTGCTGCGCAATGCCGGACCGCTCGGCGGTCCCGGCATGCCGGAATGGGGCATGCTGCCGATGCCCAAGGCGCTGCTGAAGCAAGGACATCGCGACATGCTGCGGCTGTCGGATGCGCGCATGAGCGGCACCAGCTATGGCGCCTGCGTGCTGCACGTGGCGCCCGAAGCCCATGTCGGTGGCCCGCTCGCTCTGCTGCGCAACGGCGACATCGTCAGGATCGATATTCCGAACCGCCGGCTGGATATGCTGGTCGACGAGGAGGAGCTGATCCGGCGCCGCGCCGCCTGGACGAAGCCGGCCGATCGTTTCGGCCGCGGCTACGGCTGGATGTACGCCTCCCATGTCAGCCAGGCCGACAAGGGTTGCGATTTCGATTATCTGCTGCCCGAATTCGGCGCTGCAGCCGGAGAACCGGACATCTTCTAGGAGGACACGCAGGAATGACGACACTTTCGGACACCACGCGCGACAAACTCATGCGGGTCAGCGTCGCCACCATCAGCACGGCGCTTTTCAAGCGCGGCCTGCGCAACCAGACGATCCAGGATGTTCAGCCGGTCGCCCGTAAAGGCCGCAACATGGTCGGGCCGGCCTATACGCTGCGCTACATTCCGGCGCGCGAAGACCTGAACAAGCTCGAGGTTTTCCGCAATCCCGAACACCCGCAGCGCGCCTGCGTCGAAAGCTGCCCGCCGGGCGCCGTGCTGGTGATGGACAGCCGCAAGAATCCGCGCGCCGCCTCCGCCGGCTCAATCCTCGTCACGCGGCTGATGGTGCGCGGCGTGGCAGGTGTCGTCACCGATGGCGGATTCCGCGACAGTCCCGAAATAGCCGGGCTGTCGATCCCTGCTTATCACAATCGGCCCTCGGCGCCGACGAACCTGACGCTGCACCAGGCGCTCGACATCAACGTGCCGATTGGTTGCGGCGACGTGGCGGTCTGGCCGGGCGATATCATGGTCGGCGACGATGAAGCGGTGATCGTCATTCCCGCGGAACTGGCCGACGAGATTGCCGAGGAGGCTGTGGAAATGACCGCCTATGAGGATTTCGTAACCGAGCGCGTGCTGGCTGGCCAGTCGATCATCGGTCTCTATCCGGCAACGCAGCCGCGCCATCTCGAGGAATTCGCCGCCTGGCGCGCCAGGAGCGGCCGGTGACGCGCAGCATCCGTCACTTTTTAGTTTGGCGCGCTGGCTGCGGTTTCACCCGGCGGCAAGATCCGGAACAAAAAGGTTGAAACCTTCTCCCCCGGCTTGAAGGGTCCTGGAACCTGATTAGCTACCGGTTTTAGGCTTTGAAGGTACGCTGCAATTGATGTCACGTCCTCGTCGGTGAGCTGCGCGAATGCTTGCCATGGCATGATCGGCGCCAGGACGCGACCATCAGGCCGCTGCCCGGTCTGAAGAGCAGTCACAATCTGTTCCCTGGTCCAGCTGCCGATGCCGGTCTCCTTGTCAGGCGTGATGTTGCGGCCGATAAAAACGCCTTGGCCCGGGATCTCAAAACCGACGTCCGATCCACCGAGAAATCGCGAGGTGTCCGGCTTTCCAAAGAGATATCCCGGTGTGTGGCAGTCGTTGCACCCGCCGACCGTGACGAGATATTCGCCGCGCGCAATCTGCGGATCATCGGCCGCTGCTGCCATGCTCAACGGTAGCTCCATCACACAAGCAGCTAAAAATCCAAGCCGAACGCTCAATCGAAACATTTTACCCTCCGTGCTACAGCCGCTCGCAGCCGTAAAGGACTGAATATCACGATGAAGTTGTTCGATATATTAGCCACTTCGAATTAATGGAATTGCACGGGCGCGGGCCGCCAGGCCAGCAGTGAAAAAGGGCCACGACGAAGCAGGCCTCCATGTATTTTCGCGAGCACGGGGCGGCGCGGCAGCTGCTATTCAATCCGCGACAGCCGGAATGTTGTCGCTTCGCTCGGGGCGGTCGGCCACCAGCGGCACCTTGCCCGATTTCGAAGCGATGGAGCCGTTGTCGAACGCATGGCAGGACGCGCAGGCGGCATGATGCCGCCTGCGGGGGAACACGTCCCGCGGTCTTGTTCCGGGGGAGGGAACTCGACCGAAGAGCTTGCCATCAAGATTCACCGAGCCTCGCCCGCAGCGGGCGTGGGACTATCCGGCTGATCGCTCGGCGGAAGGCGATCATCGTCGACCTCCCCCTCGCCGCGATTGCTCGGGCTGGAAGGTGATTGCCGCGTGATCGTTTGAAGCTTCCGGTGCGCTCTCGGAGGTTTCCGGTTCGGCTCGACGGAAAAGACGCTTGAGCGCCTCGTCCAGGTCATCCACGAAGGTGAAGATGACGGGGATGACGACGAGGCTGAGCAGCGTCGACATCATCACGCCTCCGATTACCACGATCGCCATCGGCTGCCGGAAGCTCGAATCGCCGCCGGTCAGGCTGAGAGCGACCGGAAGCATGCCGCAAGCCATGGCGATGGTGGTCATGACGATCGGCCGGGCGCGCTTATGGCAAGCGTCGACGAGGGCATCGAACCTGGACATGCCCTGGCGGCGCGACATGATCGCGTATTCGATGAGGAGGATGGAGTTCTTCGTCACCACGCCCATCAGCATGAGCAGCCCGATGACGGCGGCCAGCGAGAAGCTGGTCCCGGTCACCACCAGCGGCACCAGCGCGCCGCCGAGCGAGAGCGGCAGGGCCATCAGCAGGGTGAGCGGCTGCAGGAAATCGTGGAAGAGCAGGACGAGGACCGCGTAGATGCAGAACACGCCGATTGCCATTGCCAGCGCGAAGCTCTGGAACAGTTCCGAGCTGCGCTGAAGTTCGCCCTGCTCGACAAGTGTGACGCCTGAGGGCAGATGCTGGAGCGCCGGCAGCGCCTGTGCCTCGCGGTTGACGTCGCCGAGGATGCGGCCGTTGAGTTCGACCGATACGGTGACATTGCGCATCCGGTCGATGCGATCGATTTCCGAGGGGCTGCCGCCGATGCGGATATCCGCGATCGATCCGAGATCGACATTCCCGTTCGTGCCCGCCACCCGCATGTTCTTGATATCGTCAAGGCTGGTGCGCGACTCCGGGCTGAAGCGGACGACGATCGGAATCTGGCGCTGCGGCAGGTTGAGCTTTGGCAGATTGGCGGAATATTCGCCATTCGTCGCCACGCGCGCCGCCTCGGCGATGGCGCTCGACGTCACCCCGAGCGCAGCCGCGCGCGCAAAATCGGGCGTGATCTGGATCTCGGGCGCCTGCCTTGCCGCGGTCGATGTCACCGCTCCGATGCCGTTCAGCGTGCGGAGCTGCTCCTCGAGTGCCGTGCTTGCGCTGTCGAGGGCGCTGGCATCGTCACTGGCAAGGGTGATCTCGAGCTTGGTCCCGTTGGCGCCATTGCCGACGGCGATCCGCACGCCGGGAAGGACCGACAGAGCCTGCCGGATGTCGTTTTCGATTTCCGACTGCTTGCGGTCACGCTCGCCGATCGGCGACAGCACGGCGACGATCGTGGCGGATCCGACGCTGCTCGTGGTGGAGGCGTTGACAGCGCCGCCGGAGGATGCGGAACCGACCGAGGAAAAGACATGCGTGACATCCTTGAGCTTGCCGACGAGATCGGCGGCCTTCCTGGTCGCGGCATCCGTTTGTTCGATCGTGGCGCCCGGCTGCATGGTCAGGGTGATCTGGGTGCGCGCGTCGTCCGAAGCCGGCAGGAAGCCGGATTTCAGCAGCGGAATGGTGGAGAGAGAAAGCGCGACGACAATGGCGGTTACGGCCACGGTGGTCTTCCGGCGGTTCATGGCAGCTTTCACGATTGCCAGATAGGCGCGCATGATGTGCCCATCCTTTTCCTGCGTTGGAGGGGCGGCCTTCATGAAATAGGCTGCCATCATCGGCGTCAGCAGGCGGGCGACCACGAGCGAGGCAAGGACGGCGACGGCGGCCGTGACCCCGAACTGCCGGAACAGAAGTCCCGGAATACCGCTCATGAAGGCCGTCGGCAGAAAGACCGCGACCAGCGTGAAGGTGGTTGCGATGACGGCAAGCCCGATCTCGTTGGCGGCTTCGAGGGCGGCATCGATCGGCCGCTTGCCCATCTGCAGGTGGCGGGCAATGTTCTCGATCTCGACGATGGCGTCGTCGACGAGAATACCGACCACCAGCGACAGCGCCAGCAGCGTAATGACATTCAGGCTGAAGTCGGCAAAATACATGATGAGGAAGGTGGGAATCACGGACAAGGGCAGAGCCACGGCCGATAGGATCGTCGCGCGCCAGTCGCGAAGGAAAAGCCAGACGACGATGATTGCCAGAATCGCCCCTTCGTAGAGCATATGCATCGAACCATCGTAGTTGTCGATGATCGGCCCGATTGTGCTGTAGGCTTCATCGATCTCCACGTTGGAATGTTTGGCGGCAAACTGTTTCATCGCCTTGTCGACATCTCCGGCGACGCCGCTGTCGGAAAAACCGTTCGAGCGCTTGATCTCGACGGCGATTACCGGTTTGCCGTCGAGATAGGCCATCGAGGACCGCTCCGCGAAACTGTCGCTGACGGATGCGACGTCGTCGAGACGAACCTGCTGGCCGTTGGCCAGGGGAATTCTAAGCCCCTTCAAATCATCGACCGAGGCTACGGCCCCGAGCGTGCGAAGGGTCTGCCGGGTACCGCCGATTTCGCCAAGGCCGCCTGAGGTATCGGCCTGCACGGCCTTCAGCTGCGACGACACGGTCGCCGCGGTGACCCCGAGCGACGCCATTGTCGCGGGATCGAGATCCACGTGAACTTCGCGGTCGATCCCGCCGACGCGGTTGACCTGCCCGACCCCGGGCACCGACAGCAGCGCCTTGGTCAGATCATTGTCGATAAACCAGGAAAGCTCGGATTCGTTGAGTGCAGTCGAGCGGACGGCATAGGTGACCAATGCCGAGCCCTGCACCGTAACCTTGGTGACGACAGGCGTCTCCATTTGCGCCGGAAGGTCGCCCTTGACGCTATCGACGGCGTTGCGAACTTCGTTCAGCGCCGCTTCGCTGTCTTTCTCCAGCTTGAAGGAAACCTTGATCGAGACGGTGCCGTCGGTAATGGTCGTGGTGATATGGTCGAGATAGCTCAAGGCCGCGAGACTATCTTCGATGGTGCGGGCGACCTCCGTTTCGAGCTGTGTCGGCGCCGCGCCGTCGAGCGTCGCCGTGACGCTGATCGTCGGAAGATCCATATCGGGGAAGTTCTGAACCGCCAGTTTCTTGAAGGCGAGCAGCCCGCCGGCGGTCAGCATCACAAACAGCAATATCGCCGGGACGGGGTTGCGGATCGACCATGACGAAAAGTTCATCAGTTTTTCTCCGCGATCTTCACGAGATCATTGTCCGAGAGGAACGCGCCGCCTGAGGTCACCACCTTCGATGTGCGATCTATGCCGGAGACGATTTCCACCTCGCCATTGTTGCGACGGCCGGTTTCCACCCGGATCCTTTGCACCCGCTGATCCTCGCTTGCTGTGAAGACGTAACTGATCCCGTCCCGGAACACGATTGCGGTCTCGGGCACGGTCAGCGCCGGCGATGTCTCGAGCTCGATGTCGCCCGTGACATAAAGGCCCGTGCGCGCATGGGCGTCGACCGGCAACGTGACATAGACAATTGCCCGGCTGGTATCGGTGCTGACCGACGGCCCGACAAGTCTTACCTTGCCCTCGATGGCGTGGCCCTCAAGCCCGTTGACCTTGACGCTCAGGCCTTGCGAAATGCGCGGCAGGTAACGCGAGGAAACCTCCGCCTGCCATTCGATCCGCTGCTGGCGGACCATGCGGAACAATTCGGTGCCGGCGGAGACGACAGCGCCGAGATCGGCGGAACGCGAGGTGATGAGACCGTCATCGACGGCGGTAATGGTCGTCTGCGCAAGCTTGATCTTTTCGCTGTCGAGTGCGGCCTCTTCTGAGGCAAGACTTGCCGTCGCCGTCTGCTCGTCGGCGAGATACTCGACGATCTTCTCGTCGGAGAGCGCCCCCGAAGGCTGCAGCTGCCGCGCCCGGTCGGCATTGGCTTTGGCCTTCGCAAGGCTTGCCTTGGCGGTCGCGACGGCGGCCTCCTGCTTGCGAAGATCGGCAAGCACGCTCTCCTGGGAAAGCCGCACGAGCGTCTGGCCCTTCGTCACCACGGAACCGACATCGACCAGAACATCGGTGATGCGCAGGCCGCTCGTCTCGGACGCGATCACCGCTTCCTGCCACGGCTTCAGCCACCCGCTCGCGGGAACGGTCTCGGGCCAGCCCCGCTGAGCCGGCGCCGTCAAAGAGACGGTGAGGGCGGTTGCCGCGGCCTGCTCGGCCATGGCGTTGCGGAGGGGAGAGAACAGCGCCATCGCAACGACGGCGGCCGCGAATAGTCTGGACGGTTTTCTCAACGACGCACTCCTTGTGGTCAAGGCATCGGTGCCTTTCCCGATCGGCGCAATCGACTGAAGGATTGCCGCTCATGCACGGCAACCGGCTTTCAGCGCGCGACGATGTCATGGCAGTTATGTAACCGGGCGAACGTTAAGTGCGGTCAAGTTAGTGTTAAGTTGGGTAAAACTTGGCTGCGTGACTGTGTTTGTGCTGTATGGCTTGCGGGGATTAATGACGGACAACGCGAATGAACAAGGTTCTCCTGATCGACGACGATGCGGAGCTGACGACGCTTCTGCAGGAATATCTGGTCGAGGAAGGATATGACGTCGTAACCGACACCGACGGGCGCGCCGCCATTGCCGCGGCTGCCGGCAATACGGTCGATATCATCGTGCTCGACATCATGATGCCCCGCATGAATGGCATCGAAGTGCTGCAGCGGATCAGGAAGCTCAGCCACGTACCCGTGCTGATGCTGACGGCCAGAGGCGACGATGTGGACAGGATATCCGGTCTCAATCTCGGCGCCGACGATTATGTGCCGAAGCCATGTTCGCCGGGTGAACTCGCCGCGAGGCTGCGCGCCATCCTACGACGCGCGGGCCAGCCGCCCGCCGGCCTGTCGACTGATACGGTGAGGGCAGGAGAGCTCGTGATCCATTCCGGCAGCAGAAGCGCCGAATGGCGCGGCGAAGCTTTGGAGCTGACCGGCACGGAGTTCAGCCTGCTCGAAGTTCTCGCCCGCAGCGCCGGCCAGCTGGTGTCGAAGCAGGATATTTCCAAGCGCGCATTCGGCAAGCCGCTCACCCCGTTCGATCGCCGGATCGACGTCCATATCAGCAGCGTTCGCCAGAAGCTCGGACTGAGGGAGGACGGACAATCCTGGATCCAGTCCGTTCGCGGTCAGGGCTATCAACTTCTCGTGGATTGACCATGCCCCGGCTTTTCTGGAAGTTCTTCGCGATCATCTGGCTGACGCTGACCACGACCGTCGGCGTGATCATCCTGCTCGTCAACCTTCTCCAAGGCGTTCCTTTTGCGCGGGAACTGGAACAGGAGCGACGGTCGATCGCGTTGAACCTAACCGCAAATGTGCTTGCGAGGGACGGCGAGGAAGCGGCAGCATATTTCGTGCGTTCAAGTGAAGAGACGCTGCCGCACGGTCTGACCATCTCCAAAACCGCAAAACCCGATGCCTGTTCGGATCCGAAGGCGGCTGATACGCGATCCGTTCTGAAGGAGGGGATCTGCTATCGGATATTCCTGCCAGCCCCTCCCACTTTCACCTTCGAAAATTTTGGCCCGTTTATGCCGTGGCTCACGATCCTGATCTCCAGCACGATATCCGCCTGGGCACTGGCACGATACCTCATCCGCCCCGTGGTGCATTTGCGCGATGGCTTGAGCGCGCTTGCGCATGGCCGCTTCGACTTCCGCATCGGCGAAAAGATGGCCGGCCGGAAGGACGAGGTGACAGCGCTTGCCCATGACTTCGATTCGAGCGCCGCACGGCTTCAGGAACTTCAGGACGCGCAGCAGAGATTGTTTCACGACGTTTCTCATGAACTGCGTTCGCCTTTGTCCCGGCTGCAGGCCGCCGTCGGCGTGCTCCGGCAAAGCCCGGCCAAACTCGGCGCCATGCTGGACCGGATGGACCGGGAGGTCGAACGGCTCGATGCACTGGTGGGCGAAGTTCTGACGCTTGCCAGGCTGACGGCGGGATCCGGCCTGCCGCTGAAGACGCAGATCGTCGATGTCATCGAGCTGCTGAACGAAATTCTCGGCGATGCGGCCTTCGAAGCCCAGGCACGGGAGGTCTCGATCACGACGAGCGTCGAGGGTGTCTTCCGGGCCGAGGTCGAAGGTGAGCTGATCTACCGGGCGCTGGAAAACGTCGTTCGTAACGCGGTCAAATACACAGCCGAGCATTCGTTCATCTCCGTGTCCTGCGAGACAGCAGACGACCGCCTCAAAATCTGCGTCACGGATCGGGGGCCGGGCGTCAAACGGGATGAGCTCGAACGGATCTTCCAGCCGTTCTCTCGCGGGAAAGAGGCGGTGCCGAGAGGCGGATACGGTCTTGGTCTCGCCATCACTAGACAGGCCATCGAACGCCACGGCGGGCGTGTGCATGCGTCGTTGCCGGAGGCGGGGGGGTTGGCGATCACACTGGAGCTTCCCCGAAAGCGCTGATCCCCTCTGCCGGGTTTTACCTAACTTTACAGTTTCTTAACCGCCATTAACGCTGGCCTCGCTAAGCCTGAACCCACGATCCCGGTTCAGAAGGCTCGCCAGTGAGTACGTCGCTTCGCAGAAGACTATCATCCCTCCGCTACGCCGCATCCACATTCCCACTGCTGCTGACAGGCTGCGTCAGCGGCCCGGATCACGTTCCCCCTGAGATGCCGCTTCCCGCCAAATTCGAAGCGGGGAGTAATAAGAGCAACGGCGATGTCGTGACTGCCGAGTGGTGGACGGCCTATCGCGACAAGAAGCTCGATGGGTTGGTCACTCACGGCCTCAGCGAGAACCTCGATGTGCTGCAGGCGCTCGAAAGCATCAACTCCGCTTCCGCCAACGTCACGGTCGCCGGTGCAGGCGCCCTGCCGAGCCTGACGGTCGACGGGTCGCATACCCTGTCCGGCGAGAAGGGGCGGCTGCGCACCACGGTCGGCACTACTAACACGTCAGGCGTCAATGCCAGCTTTTCCTGGCTGCTCGACGTCTTCGGCCAGTACCGTCGTTCGAAAGAGAGCGCCATCGCCTCGCTGGGAGCCGCTTATGCGACGGCCGACAATGCAAAGCTCACCTTCCTGAAAGACCTGGTCGTGAGCTATATCGACGCCCGCTATTATCAGGAGCGGATCGCGCTTTCACAGGCGAGTTTGAAATCCCGCCAGCAGACTTATGAACTCACACAGCTGCAGCTGAAAGCCGGTGCGGCCTCCCGGCTCGACGTCGTCCAGGCCGAGGGCCTGGTACAATCGACAAAGTCCGACATACCCGACCTCGAACAGAGCTTCACTGAATCGGCCCATCACATTGCCACTCTGCTCGGAATGCCGGCAGCTTCGCTTACGGACGAGCTGCGCAAGAATACAGGCCAGCCGGTGTTCCGCGGCGACATTCGTGCCGGCATCCCGGCTGATCTCATCCGCAACCGTCCCGATATAAGAAAGGCCGAACGCGAGCTTGCGGCCGCTGTGGCCGATATCGGTGCAGCCGAAGCCCAGCTCTACCCATCGATCTCGCTCTCCGGCTCGATTTCGCCAAGCTGGGTCAAATCGTCAAGCGCCCGCGGCGCAAGCCTGACCAGCTGGTCCTTCGGGCCGGCGCTCACCCTGCCGATCTTCGATGGCGGTAAATTGCGGGCCAATGTCGATATCGAGAAATCCGATGCCAGAAGCCAATATCTGGCGTGGAAAGCCGCGGTGCTGAACGGGATCGAAGAGGTCGAGAACGCGCTTTCTGCCGTTCGCCACGACACCCAGGCGCTGGGACCGTTGCGCAGGCAGGTGCAGACGGCGCAGGAATCGCTGGCGCTTTCCACAACCAGCTACAAAGACGGCGCCTCGTCGCTGCTCGACGTCTTGGACGCGCAGCGTTCGGTCTCCGACGCTCAGGAAAGCCTCGCTGCCACCGTGCAGCAGGTCGCGAAGGATTATGTGGACCTCTATGTCGCCATCGGCGCCGGTTACCTCGAGCCGGAGCAGGCGGCCTCCAGGCAAACGGCAAAGTCGGGTTGATTATCTGGAAGGTTGGCCTATCGTCCGGCGCTTTCCAGAATGCGCAGCGCAAGTTTGAGATGCGGCAGGTCAAGCATACGTCCGTCAAGCTGGATGACGCCGGCGTCCGGCCTGGCCGCAAAGCCGGCGGCGACTTTCTCGGCCCAGGCGATCTCGGCGGTGTCAGGTGTGAAGGCGTGGTTGATCGCTTCGACCTGGTCGGGATGGATGGCCATCATGCCGGAAAAGCCGTCGCGCCGGCCGCGGCCGGCATAGGCCCTGAGACCGTTGAGATCGCGGAAATCGGGATAGACCGTATCGATTGCAGGAACGGCGGCGGCATGGGCTGCGAACAGCGTGAGCGAGCGGGCAAGCTCGTAAGGCGGCGTATAACGACCGTCGGTTCTGCGTGCGGTCGAAGCCCCGATCGCGGCCGGCAGGTCCTCGGCGCCCCAGGTCAGGCCGCAAAGGTTCCCCGAGACGTCGCGGTAGCTGCCGATCTCGAAGATCGCCGACGGCGTTTCTGTCGCGATGGGCAGAATGGGAATGGTGGAGGCGAGAGCGCCTGCGAGCGTCAGCACGGAAGCGGCACCCTCGGCCTTCGGCAGCATGACGGCGAAAGGATGAAGGCCGTTCAGAGAGGCAAGATCGGCTTCGAATTCGGGGGAGGTCAGTGGATTGACGCGGATCAGCAGAGCGGCCTCGCCGGCATGGCGCAGGGTGAATTCGTGCACGGCTTCCCGGGCTCGCGGCTTGTTTGGGGGCGCAACCGAATCTTCCAGATCGAGAATGACAGCATCGGCGCCGGAGGCGAGCGCTTTCTCGAAGCGCTCCGGCCGGTCGCCGGGCACGAAGAGCAGCGAGCGCAGCCTCATGACGGTTTGACCTTCAGCATTGCCGTGCGCAGGCACTGGCAGACGATCTCGTCACGCTGGTTCAACGTGACATGCCGGAAAGTGACGATGCCAGCATCGGGGCGGGAGTTTGAGCGGCGCAGCTCCGTCACCTCGGTTTCCACCCGCAGCGTATCTCCGATGAAGACCGGCTTCGGCATCGTCACCTTGTCATAGCCGAGATTGGCGACGAGCGTGCCGAGCGTAGTGTCGCCGACCGAAAGGCCGACTGTGAGGGCAAAGGTGAAGGTCCCGTTGACGACGATGCGGCCGAATTCCGTTCCGGCGGCGTAGTCGGCATCGAGATGCAGCGGCTGCGGATTGTGGGACAGCGTCGTGAACAGCAGGTTGTCGGTCTCGGTGACCGTGCGGCGGATCTCGTGGGCGATGCGCTCGCCGACTGTCCATTCGTCGAAATAGCGGCCAGCCATCACGCTTGCTCCTTCATTACGGTGACAACAAGCTGGTTTTCCGAAACCCGGACCCCCGTGGAAACCTGTAATTTGCCAACGATGCCGTCGAAGGGCGCGCGCAGCGTATGTTCCATCTTCATTGCTTCGACCGTCAGCAGGCGATCCCCCTTGGCAACAGTGTCGCCTTCGGCGACATCGACCGCTATGACGAGGCCGGGCATGGGCGAAAGAATGGCGCCGTCGCCCGAACCCTGGCTTGCCTCGACTTCGCCCGCATGGGGCAGGCCGATCGTCCAGGCATTCCCGGCGTCGAAAAGCACGGTCTTCGCGTCGACCTCGACGGCATTCGCCTCAAGGCCGGGGCGCACGCGCCCCCAGTGGAGATGGCCGTCGATGCGCACCCGCACGCGGCCGTCGCCTGGCCCGGCGATGCGAAAACCGGTCAGCGCCGACCAGGGATCCACATTCGCGGTCTTCGAAAGTGCGGTGGCCGCTTTGTCGATTGTCGTCTCAGCCGGCTCCTCCTCCACAAGGCTTTCACCGTGGCGGTCGAGGAAACCGGTGTCGATCCGGGCGGCGGAGAAATCGGGGTCGGTGGCGACGCGGGCGAGTAGGCCCGCATTGGATCGAACCGGCCAGACCTCGATCTCGGCGCAGGCGGCTGCGAGCTTCGAAAGAGCTGTCTCTCGGGTCGGTCCATGCGCGATGATCTTGGCGATCATCGGATCGTAAAAGGCGGTGATCTCATCGCCCTGTTCGACGCCGCTGTCGATGCGGACGGTCGTGGGGAGTCTGAGATGTTCGAGCCGGCCGGTCGAGGGCAGGTAACCCGCGGCGGGATTTTCGGCATAGAGCCGGGCTTCGAAGGCCCAGCCGTTCATGGAAATCTCGTCCTGGCTTTTCGGCAGCGGCTCGCCGCTCGCGACCTTCAGTTGCCAGAGCACCAGATCCTCGCCCGTTATGGCCTCGGTGACCGGATGTTCCACCTGCAGGCGCGTGTTCATCTCCATGAACCAGATACGGTCGGGATGCAGGCCTTGGGAAGCGTCGGCAATGAATTCGATGGTGCCGGCGCCGACGTAATTCACCGCTTTTGCGGCCTTCACCGCCGCATCGCAGATCGCCGCGCGCGTGGCGGCATCGAGCCCCGGAGCAGGGGCTTCCTCGATGACCTTCTGGTGACGGCGCTGCAGCGAGCAATCGCGCTCGAAGAGGTGGACGCAGTTGCCGTGCTGGTCGGCGAAGACCTGCACCTCGATATGACGCGGATTGGCGATATAGCGTTCAAGCAGGACGCGGTCGTCACCGAAGGCGGCGGCGGCCTCACGATGGCAGGAGGCGAGAAGTTCGGCGAAATCTTGCGCCCGGTCGACACGGCGCATACCCTTGCCGCCGCCGCCGGCAACCGCCTTGATGAGGACGGGATAACCGATGGCATCTGCCTCGGCCGCGAGCCTGGCTTCGCTCTGGTCCGGCCCGAGATAGCCGGGGGTGACGGGCACGCCTGCCGCCTGCATCAATTCTTTCGCGGCGTCCTTCAGTCCCATCGCCCGGATTGCGGCCGGCGGTGCCCCGACCCAGATGACGCCGGCCTTCTCGACCGCTTCGGCAAATTCGGCATTTTCCGACAGGAAGCCATAACCGGGATGGATCGCGGCCGCGCCGGTTTTGCGGGCGGCCTCCAGGATCCGTGCCTCGGAAAGATAGCTTTCGCGGGCCGGCGGCGGGCCGATGGCGATTGCCTCGTCCGCTTCTTCGACGAAGGGCAGGCCGGCATCGGCTTCGGAATAGACGGCGATCGTACGGATGCCGGCAGTCTTTGCCGTGCGGATGATGCGGCGGGCAATTTCGCCCCGGTTGGCAATGAGAAGGCTTTCCATCATTGCCGCCTCACATCCGAAACAGGCCGAAGCGCGGCCCTTTCGGGATCGGCGCATTCAGGCAGGCGGAAAAGGCAAGGCCCAGCACATCGCGTGTCTGGCGCGGGTCGATGATGCCGTCGTCCCAAAGGCGGGCCGTAGCATAATAGGGATTGCCTTCAGCCTCGTAGCCGGCGCGGATCGGCGCCTTGAAGGCCTCCTCCTCGTCGACAGACCAATTCTCACCGCGCGCCTCCATCGCGTCGCGGCGGATGGTGGCGAGCACGGAGGCGGCCTGTTCGCCGCCCATGACGCTGATGCGGCTGTTCGGCCAGGTGAAGAGGAAGCGCGGGCGATAGGCGCGGCCGCACATGCCGTAATTGCCGGCGCCAAAGCTGCCGCCGATGATGACGGTGACCTTCGGCACGGTCGCTGTCGCTACCGCCGTCACCAGCTTTGCCCCATCCTTGGCGATGCCGCCGGCCTCATAACGGCCGCCGACCATGAAACCGGAGATATTTTGCAGAAACAGCAGCGGCACGCGGCGCTGGCAGGCGAGCTCAATGAAATGCGCACCCTTCAGCGCGCTTTCGGAAAAGAGCACGCCGTCGTTGGCGATGACGGCGACCGGCATGCCCCAGATGCGGGCGAAGCCGCAGACCAGCGTAGAGCCGTAGAGAGGTTTGAACTCATGCAGTTCCGAGCCATCGACGATCCGGCCGATCACCTCGCGCACGTCATAGGGCGAGCGCACGTCATCGGGAATGAGGCCAAAGAGGTCGTCGGGATCGAGCTTCGGCGACCGCGAAGGCTGGATGTCGATATCGACCGATTTGACGCTGTTGAGGCTGGCGACGATGTCGCGCACCAGAAGCAGCGCATGCTCGTCGTTCTCGGCGACATGATCGACGACGCCGGATCGGCGGCCATGGGTTTCGGCGCCGCCGAGTTCTTCGGCCGAGATGATCTCGCCGGTCGCGGCTTTGACCAGGGGCGGACCCGCGAGGAAGATCGTGCCCTGATTGCGTACGATCACCGTCTCGTCGGACATGGCGGGCACGTAGGCGCCGCCGGCCGTGCAGCTTCCCATGACGCAGGCGATCTGCGGAATGCCTTCGGCCGACATCTGCGCCTGATTGTAGAAGATCGCACCGAAATGATCGCGGTCGGGAAAGACCTCGGCCTGATGCGGAAGATTGGCGCCGCCGCTATCGACGAGGTAGATGCAGGGCAGCCGGTTCTGCAGGGCGATTTCCTGCGCCCTGAGATGTTTCTTCACCGTCATCGGAAAATAGGCGCCGCCCTTCACCGTCGCGTCATTGGCGACGATAATCACCTCGCGGCCGCAAACGCGGCCGATGCCCGATATGATGCCCGCACCGGGCGCCTCGTCGCGATACATGCCGTTCCCCGCCAGCGTGCCGATCTCCAGGAAAGGGCTGCCGGCATCGAGCAGCAGCTGAATGCGGTCGCGCGGCACGAGCTTGCCCTTGGCCGTGTGGCGCTCGCGCGCCGCCTTCGATCCGCCCTCACGCGCTTTCGCCGAACGCTCGTAGAGTTCGTCGATAAGGGCTCGGTTTTTGGCGGTATTGGCTTTGAAGCTTTCGCTGTCGCGATCGATCGCAGTGGAAATCACCGTCATGATGCGATGAGCTCCCGCCCGATCAGATAGCGGCGGATCTCGTTGGTGCCGGCGCCGATATCGTAGAGCTTGGCGTCGCGCAAAAAGCGCTCGACCGGCCATTCCTTGGTATAGCCCGCGCCGCCGAGCGCCTGAATTGCCTCCAGCGACACCTTCACGGCATTCTCGCTGGCAAGGAGGATCGCGGCGGCCGCATCGGTGCGTGTTGCGCAGCCGGCATCGCAGGCCCGCGCCACGGAATAGACATAGGCGCGCGCCGAATTCAGCGCGACATACATGTCGGCGATCTTGCCCTGCATCAGCTGGAATTCGCCAATCGCCTTGCCGAATTGTTTGCGCTCGCGCACATAGGGCAGCACCACGTCGAGGCAGGCCTGCATGATGCCGAGCGGGCCGGCGGCGAGCACGGCGCGTTCGTAATCGAGGCCGGACATCAGGATCTTCACGCCTTCTCCCTCCCGGCCCATCAGCGCCTCGGCCGGCACCTCGCAATCCTGAAAGACCAGTTCGGCCGTATCGCTGCCGCGCATGCCGAGCTTGGAGAGCTTCTTAGAGACGCTGAAGCCGGGCAGGGCTTTTTCGATGATGAAGGCGGAAATGCCTTTCGGTCCGGCTGCCGCATCGGTCTTGGCATAGACGACGAGTACGTCGGCATGCGGTGCATTGGTGATCCAGAACTTGGTGCCGTTCAGAATATAGCGGTCGCCTTTTTTCTCGGCCCGCAGCCGCATGGAGACAACATCGGAACCGGAGCCGACCTCCGACATCGCAAGCGAGCCGACATGTTCGCCGGAGATCAGCTTCGGCAGATGGCGGCGTTTCTGCTCCGCCGAGGCCCAGCGGCGGATTTGATTGACGCAGAGATTGGAATGGGCGCCGTAGCTGAGGCCAACTGAAGCCGAGGCGCGCGAGACCTCCTCCATGGCGACAACGTGCTCGAGATAACCGAGACCGGCGCCGCCGAATTCTTCCTCGACGGTGATGCCATGCAGGCCGAGTGCGCCCATCTGAGGCCAGAGCTGGCGCGGAAACGTGTTGCTTTCGTCGATCTCCGCGGCGAGCGGAGCAATATGATCGGCGGCAAATCGCGCCGTCGTTTCGCGGATCGCATCCGCGGTTTCGCCGAGCGAAAAATCAAACATGGCACTCCTCCCGCTGAGATATGTAGCGCGGGTTGCGGCAGGTTCAAAGTGCCCCGAATGAAGCGTATGAGAACTTCATTTTCTTGAAAATATGGAAAACATGGAATATATGGAAATCGAATAGGAGACGCCATTCGATGCGACAGTTTACGACAGGTGATCTCAACAAACAGGTCGGGGACGTCACCGATGCCGCGAGCCGCGAGCCGGTCGTTCTCACTCGTCACAACAAGCCGCGTTTCGTGCTGATGAGCTATGAGCACTTTGAACGCATGCGCAGTGGCACAGATCCACGCCGCGCGCATAGCACCTCGCAGATGCCGGACGAGCATGGCGAATTTTTTGGCGCGGCGATTGAGCGATTGTCACAGGGCGAAGGCTACGACCATGAGCCGTGAGTTTCGTCCTGGCGAGCTGAATAACCTATCCCTATCTCTGGGCATGGCAGCAGCAACGTGGCGAGACCGAGGGACGAAAACAGCGGCCCGTCTGTGTCGTGATTGCAATCCGCAGTGCCAGTGATGGAAATACACACCTCGTCCTGCTGGCAATTACCACGCCGCCGCCACAGGCGGGCAGGACCGCCTTAAAAATTCCCGATATCGAGCGGCGACGGGCCGGTCTTGGAGATCTCAAACAGAGCTGGATCGTCGTTGACGAATACAATCACGATATCGTCGAGCACTCCTGGTACATTGAGCCTCATCAAGCGGTCCTCGGTCGCTTCAGCAAATCCTTTGTGATGAATATTGCCGCTATGTTCTCGAAAGCGCGAAGTCAGTCGGGTCGGGTTAAGCGGTTCGACTAACCTACGTTGAGTTCCCCGGCTTCCTCTCGACGGAAGGCCTCGGGACTCTTGCCCATCCATTTGCGGAAGGCGCGAAAGAAGGCGCTCGGTTCGGAATAGCCGAGCTGGACGGCAATCTCGCCGATTGTTTTCGAGGTGTTCAGCAGCAATTCGACGGCGAGATCCCGGCGGATGTCGTCCTTGATGGCGGCATAACTCTGCCCCTCGTCGTGCAGGCGATGGCGCAACGTCGAAGGGCGCATGCGCATATCGGCGGCGAGTTCGGCGAAGCTTCGCCACGCGGCCGGTGTCGCCTGGTTCAAGCGCCGGCGGACGGCGGCGGCGATGCCGGCGTCGTAGCGGTAGCGCACGAGAATATTGGCGGGCGCGCCGCGCAGGAACTGTTTCAATGCCTGCTCGCTGCGCGAAATCGGCAGGTCGAGCAGGGCGCTATCGAAGCCGAGGCGGCTGATGGGTTGCGAGAAGCGCACGGGCGCGCCGAAGAACAGTCGGTAGTCGGCGCCCTGTTTCGGCTCGGCGCAGCGGAAATCGACGAGCCGGATCGGGATGCGTCGGCCGACCAGCCAACAGGTGATGCCGTGCAGGATGATCCAGTAGGTGCGGTAGGCGAAGGCCGAGCGCGTGTCGCCCTTGTCCCTGAGCTCGATCTCGGCAAGGCCGTCGCGGATAACGAGCCGCCCTCTGGGATCGTCGAGCACGACGTCGAGGAAACGCAGCGCCCGGCGCAGCGCCTGCCCCAGCGTCGGCGCGTGCAGTACGCAATGGCAAAGCAGCGTGAAACTGCCGCTGCGCATCGGTCGGCCGCTCATGCCGAAGAATTCGTCGTCGAGCTCGGCGGCGATTGCCAGCCAGAGCGCGCCATAGGTTTCGGCCGACACCGGCTGGTCGACCGCCGATAGACCCACGCGGGCGAGGATCGGCGCTGTCGGCTTGCCGAGCCGCCGTAGGCTGTCGAGCGCCTCCTCGATGAAACCCGGCGCGATCATCCGTCGCTCGATCTCGGCCATCCCATCCCCGCTATGGCAAAACTGTCCGAAATAATGGAGCAGTTCTGTCATCGCTTGCAATAGGGGGAATGAATAGAATCGTGGGTGTCGGTGGCGCTCGGAGGAGGGCGCAGCCGACAGGGAGGAACAGATTCATGCTGATCCGTGGAGCAAGTTTCATCGTCACCGGCGGCGGTTCCGGGCTCGGAGCGGCGACGGCGCGCATGCTGGTCGAGGCCGGCGGATGCGTGACGATTGCTGATCTCAATGTCGAAGCGGGCGAAAAGATCGCCCGGGAATTCGGCAGCGATGCCCGTTTCGTCAAGGCGGATGTGACCGATGGCGAGGAGGGGGCGGCAGTGGTTGCCGCTGCGGTCGAAGCCTTCGGCAGCTTGCGCGGTTTGGTGAATTGCGCCGGCATCGCTCCGGCCGAAAAGGTGGTCGGCCGCGACGGGCCCCACCGGCTGGAGAGTTTCGCGCGCACCATCGGCATCAATCTCATCGGCACGTTCAACATGATCCGGCTTGCTGCTGCCGCGATCCGGACTGCCGAACCGGATGGCGAAGGGGAACGCGGCGTCATCGTCAACACGGCCTCCGTCGCCGCCTTCGACGGCCAGATCGGCCAAGCGGCGTATGCCGCTTCCAAGGGCGGGGTGGCGGCGATAACCTTGCCGATCGCCCGCGAGCTTGCCCGTCACGGCATTCGCGTCGTCTCGATCGCGCCCGGCATCTTCGAGACGCCGATGATGGCCGGCATGCCGGCCGAGGTTCAGACAGCCCTCGGCCAGAGCGTGCCCTTTCCGCCTCGGCTCGGCCGGCCGGCGGAATTTGCCGAGCTGGTGCGCCATATCTTTGAAAACAACATGCTGAACGGCGAGGTCATCCGCCTCGACGGGGCATTGCGAATGGGCGCGCGTTAAGCGTGATGCCCGAGGAGGAAAGATGGCATTGCAGGATCCCATCGTCATCGTCGGTGCGGCGCGCACGCCCATCGGCAGCTTTCAAGGCGAACTGAAGGACGCGACCGCACCCGAGCTTGGAGCGGCGGCGATCGGTGCGGCGCTCCAGCGCAGCGGGGTTGAGGCCGAGGCGATCGAGGAGGTCGTCTTCGGCTGCGTGTTGCCTGCGGGGCAAGGGCAGGCGCCGGCCCGGCAAGCGGCGATCCACGCCGGGCTGCCCTTTGCGGCCGGCGCCAGCACCGTCAACAAGATGTGTGGCTCGGGCATGAAGGCTGTCATGATGGCGCACGACCTGATCGCCGCCGGCAGTGCTTCTGTGGCAGTCGCGGGTGGCATGGAAAGCATGACGAATGCGCCCTATCTCCTCGACAGGGCCCGTGGTGGCTACAGGCTCGGCCATGGGCGTGTCGTGGATCATATGTTTCTCGACGGGCTGGAGGATGCGTATGACAAAGGGCGCTTGATGGGCAGCTTCGCGGAGGATTGCGCCGAAGTCTATCAGTTCACGCGCGAAGCGCAGGATAATTACGCCATCGCCTCTCTGACGCGGGCGCAGAAGGCGATCGCGGAAGGTTGTTTCGACGACGAGATCGTGCCGGTCACGGTAAAATCAGGGAAAGCCGAGCAGGTGGCGAGCCGCGACGAGCAGCCGGGCCGGGCGAAGCTCGACAAGATTACGACGCTGAAGCCCGCCTTCCGAGAAGGCGGCACGGTGACCGCTGCCAATTCCAGCTCGATCTCCGATGGCGCGGCAGCGCTCGTGCTGATGCGCCGCTCCGAGGCCGAGCGTCGCGGCCTTGCCCCGCTCGCCACCATCCTCGGCCATGCCACCCATTCGCAGGCGCCCAATCTTTTCGCCACCGCGCCGATCGGCGCGCTGCAGAAGCTTTCCGACCGGACCGGCCTGGCGCTTTCGGATGTTGACCTCTTCGAGATCAACGAGGCTTTCGCCGTCGTCGCCATGGCGGCGATGCGCGATCTCGACCTGCCGCATGAAAAGGTGAACGTGCATGGCGGCGCCTGCGCGCTCGGCCATCCGATCGGCGCATCGGGCGCCCGCATTCTGGTGACCCTGCTTTCAGCATTGGAGCTTTACGATCTGAAGCGCGGCATGGCCGCGCTCTGCATCGGCGGCGGCGAGGCGACGGCCGTTGCCATCGAGCGGCACTAGGGGAGGCAAGCCGATGATCCTTTCCGACCTTCAGCAGCAGATATCAGATCTCGCCCGCGACTTTGCCCGCGACCGGCTGGAGCCGGGAGCGGCCAGGCGCGACCGGGAGCATCTCTTCCCGCGTGAGGAGCTTAAAGAGATGGGCGAACTCGGGCTGCTCGGCATGCTGGTGCCCGAAGCCTATGGCGGCTCGGATACGGGCGTCGTCGCCTATGCCGCGGCACTCGAGGAGATTGCCGCCGGCGATGGACCCTGTTCGACGATCATGAGCGTACACAGTTCCGTCGGCTGCGTGCCGATCCTGAAATTCGGCACCGAGGAGCAGCGGCAGCGTTTCCTGCCGAAGCTTGCGACCGGCGAATGGATCGGCGGCTTTGCGCTCACCGAGCCGCAGGCGGGTTCCGATGCCTCGAACCTGAAGACTCGCGCCCAGCGTGACGGCGATCACTATGTGGTCGACGGCGCCAAGCAGTTCATCACCTCGGGAAAGAACGGCAATATCATCATCGTCTTTGCCGTCACCGATCCCGATGCCGGCAAGAAGGGCATCACCGCCTTCATCGTGCCGACAGACACGCCGGGTTACGAGGTGATCCGTGTTGAGGAAAAGCTCGGGCTGCATTCCACCGATACCTGCCAGATCGCCTTCAATGCGATGCGCATCCCTGCGGATTTGCGGCTGGGTGCGGAAGGCGAAGGCTATCGCATCGCACTTGCAAATCTCGAGGGCGGGCGGATCGGCATTGCCGCACAGGCCGTCGGCATGGCGCGGGCGGCTTTCGAGGCGGCGCGCGACTATGCCAGTGAGCGCACCGCCTTCGGCAAGCCAATTTTCGAGCACCAGGCCGTCGCGTTCCGTCTTGCCGATATGGCGGTGCGGATCGAGGCGGCGCGCCAGCTCGTCTTTCACGCCGCCGCCCTCAGGGAAGCCGGGTCGCCCTGCCTGTCGGAAGCCTCGATGGCGAAGCTCTTTGCCTCGGAGATGGCCGAACGCGTCTGCTCGGACGCGATCCAGATCCATGGTGGCTACGGCTACATGGCCGATTATCCGGTTGAGCGCATCTACCGGGACGTGCGCATCTGCCAGATCTATGAGGGGACGAGCGACGTGCAGCGCATGGTGATCGCCCGCAATCTATGAGAACCACATCCGGCCCTGCTTCCGGGGAGGGGAGCACGGCCGGCACAGGGAGGAAAGAAAAAATATGGTGGATTCCGCTCGTTTGAGCCTGCACGTCCCCGAACCTGCCGTCCGCCCGGGCGGCCAGCCCGATTTTTCCAACGTCAAGATCGCCAAGGCCGGTTCCGTGCCGCGGCCGGAGGTCGATGTCGCATCCGAGGATATGCGCGATCTCGCCTATTCGATCATCCGCGTCTTGAACCGTGATGGCGAGGCGGTTGGTCCCTGGGCCGGGTCGCTCACCGACGAGGAGCTGCTGACCGGGCTTCGCAACATGATGAAGCTGCGCGCCTTCGACGCCCGCATGCTGATGGCGCAGCGTCAGGGCAAGACCTCCTTCTACATGCAGCATCTCGGCGAAGAGGCCGTCAGCTGCGCCTTCCGCAAGGCGCTCAACAAAGGCGACATGAATTTTCCGACCTATCGGCAGGCAGGCCTGCTGATTGCCGACAACTATCCGATGGTCGAGATGATGAACCAGATCTACTCGAACGAGAGCGACCCGCTGCACGGCCGGCAGCTGCCGATCATGTATTCCTCCAAGGAACACGGCTTTTTCACCATCTCGGGTAATCTCGCCACCCAATATGTGCAGGCCGTCGGCTGGGCGATGGCTTCAGCGATCAAGAACGACAGCCGCATTGCCGCGGCCTGGATCGGCGACGGATCGACGGCGGAATCGGATTTCCATTCGGCGCTTGTTTTCGCCTCGACCTACAAGGCCCCTGTGATCCTCAACATCGTCAACAATCAGTGGGCGATCTCCACCTTCCAGGGCATTGCCCGCGGCGGTTCCGGCACCTTCGCCGCCCGCGGCCTCGGCTTTGGCATTCCGGCGCTGCGGGTCGACGGCAACGACTATCTCGCCGTCCATGCGGTCGCCCGCTGGGCGGCCGAACGCGCGCGGCGCAATCTCGGGCCGACGCTGATCGAACATGTCACCTACCGCGTCGGCGCGCATTCGACCTCCGACGATCCGAGCGCCTATCGGCCAAAGACGGAATCGGAAGCCTGGCCGCTCGGCGACCCCGTGCTGCGGCTGAAGAAACATCTGATCGTCAAGGGCGTATGGTCGGAGGAGCGGCATGTGCAGGCGGAAGCCGAAATCATGGACGAGGTGATCGAGGCGCAGCGCCAGGCGGAGACGCACGGCACGCTGCATGCCGGCGGCAAGCCTTCGGTGCGCGATATTTTCGAGGGGGTCTATGCCGAGATGCCGGCGCATATCCGGCGTCAGCGGCAGAAGGCAGGATACTGACATGGCCAGGATGACGATGATCGAGGCGGTGCGCAGCGCCAT
Organism: Rhizobium atlanticum; assembly: GCF_030182485.1. Lineage (NCBI taxonomy): Bacteria > Pseudomonadati > Pseudomonadota > Alphaproteobacteria > Hyphomicrobiales > Rhizobiaceae > Rhizobium > Rhizobium atlanticum. Next base: position 26,263 of record NZ_JAQJCJ010000011.1, on the reverse strand, counting down.
GGACGTGTCGATGGCGAAGGACGACAATGTCGTGATCTTCGGCGAGGATGTCGGCTATTTCGGCGGTGTCTTCCGCTGCACCCAGGGCCTGCAGGCAAAATACGGCAGGACGCGCTGCTTCGATACGCCGATCAGCGAATCCGGCATCGTGGGCACAGCGATCGGCATGGCGGCCTACGGGCTGAAGCCATGCGTCGAGATCCAATTCGCCGATTACATGTATCCGGCCTATGACCAGCTGACACAGGAGGCGGCGCGCATCCGCTATCGCTCGAACGGCGATTTCACCTGCCCGATCGTCGTGCGTATGCCGACAGGCGGCGGCATCTTCGGCGGCCAGACGCACAGCCAGAGCCCGGAGGCGCTCTTCACCCATGTCTGCGGGCTGAAGGTGATCGTGCCGTCCAATCCCTACGACGCCAAGGGCCTGCTGATCGCGGCGATCGAGGATCCCGATCCGGTGATGTTCCTCGAGCCGAAGCGGCTCTATAACGGCCCTTTCGACGGCCATCACGAGCGGCCGGTGACGCCCTGGTCGAAACACGATCTCGGCGAGGTGCCCGACGGCCATTACACGATCCCGATCGGCAAGGCCGAGGTGCGGCGCGTGGGTTCGGCGGTAACAGTAGTCGCCTATGGCACTATGGTGCATGTGGCGCTCGCTGCGGCCGAAGACACGGGCATCGATGCCGAGGTGATCGATTTGAGAAGCCTGCTGCCGCTCGATCTCGATACGATCGTCAAATCAGTCACTAAGACCGGGCGCTGCGTCGTCGTGCATGAGGCGACCTTGACGTCGGGCTTCGGCGCCGAGGTCGTGGCGCTGGTGCAGGAACATTGCTTCTTTCATCTCGAAGCGCCTGTTGCGCGCGTCGCCGGCTGGGATACGCCCTATCCGCATGCGCAGGAGTGGGACTATTTCCCGGGTCCCGGCCGGGTCGGGCGGGCGCTTGCCGAAGTCATGGAGGCCTGAGCCATGGGCGAATTCATCATCAAGATGCCCGATGTCGGGGAAGGGGTGGCCGAGGCTGAACTTGTCGAATGGCACGTGAAGACCGGAGATCCGGTCCGCGAGGACATGGTGATCGCCGCCGTGATGACCGACAAGGCGACCGTCGAAATTCCCTCTCCGGTCAACGGCACCGTCATCTGGCTCGCCGGTGAGGTCGGAGACCGGATCGCGGTCAAGGCGCCACTGGTGCGGATCGAGACGGCTGGAGACGCCGTCGAGACTCCGCCCGTGCGGATTTCGCAGGCGCCGATTGCAGAGACGACGAAAGTCGAGATCGCCAAGCCTGCTCCCGTAGCGCCGGCTCCTGCCGTGCCGCCCGTCGAGAAGCCGCTTGCGGCTCCCTCCGTGCGGCTCTTTGCCAGGGAAAGCGGCGTCGATCTGAGGCAGGTGCCGGGAACAGGACCGGCCGGGCGCATCCTGCGCGAGGATATCGAGCAGTTCCTGGCCCAGGGCACCGCTCCCGCGGCGGCAAAGAACGGTCTCGCCAGGAAGACGGCTACCGAGGAGATCAAGCTCACCGGACTGCGGCGGCGCATCGCCGAAAAGATGGTGCTTTCCACCTCGCGCATTCCCCACATCACCTATGTGGAGGAAGTGGACATGACGGCGCTGGAGGAACTGCGCGCCACCATGAACGGTGACCGCAGGGCAGGTCATCCGAAGCTGACGGTTCTGCCGTTCCTCATGCGGGCGCTGGTCAAAGCCATTGCCGAGCAGCCGGAGGTCAACGCCACCTTCGACGACGATGCCGGCATTATCACGCGTTATAGCGCCGTCCACATCGGCATCGCCACGCAGACGCCGGCCGGCCTGACCGTGCCTGTCGTGCGGCATGCGGAAGCGCGCGGCATCTGGGATTGCGCCGCCGAGATGGCCCGGCTGGCGGATGCGGCGCGTTCGGGCACGGCGACGCGCGATGAGCTTTCCGGCTCCACCATCACCATCAGTTCGCTCGGTGCGCTTGGCGGCATCGTCTCGACGCCTGTGATCAATCACCCCGAGGTGGCGATCATCGGCGTCAACAAGATCGCTACGCGACCGGCCTGGGACGGCACGCAGTTCGTGCCGCGCAAGATGATGAACCTCTCTTCGAGTTTCGATCATCGCATCATCGACGGCTGGGATGCGGCGACCTTCGTCCAGCGCATCCGCACGCTCCTCGAAACGCCGGCGCTCATTTTCATCGAAGGCTGAGCCATGAAAGAAATTGTCTGCAAGCTCCTCGTCATCGGCGCCGGCCCGGGCGGCTATGTCTGTGCCATCCGCGCCGGACAGCTCGGCATCGATACCGTCATCGTCGAAGCTGGCAAGCCGGGCGGCACCTGTCTGACGGTCGGCTGCATTCCCTCAAAAGCGCTGATCCATGCAGCCGAAGAATTCGACGCCATGCAAAAAATGCTGGCCGGCAAGAACCCGATGGGCATCCGAGTCGAAGGCGCATCGATCGATCTCGCAAGGACGATCGCCTGGAAGGACGGCATTGTCGGCCGGCTAACAGGCGGCGTCCAGGGGCTCTTACAGAAGGCGCGGGTCAAGATCGTCCATGGCCGCGCCCGTTTCCGTGACGGCAAGACGGTGGAGGTGGAGACCGAAACCGGCCAGCAAATCATCCGCGCCGAGACCGTAGTGATCGCCACCGGTTCCGATCCGGTGGAGCTTGCCGATCTGCCTTTCGGCGGCCGGGTCATTTCCTCGACAGAGGCGCTGTCGCTGACGGAATTGCCGAAAGAGCTCGTCGTGGTCGGCGGCGGTTATATCGGGCTGGAACTCGGAATGGCCTTTTCGAAGATGGGCTCGGAGGTGAGCGTCGTCGAGGCAACGCCGCAGGTACTGCCGCTCTATGATGCAGAATTGGTGCGTCCCGTCATGCGCAAGCTGACCGAGAGCGGCATCCGGGTACTGACGGGTGCAAAGGCGATGGGTCTTGCCGATAATGGCGAGGCATTGATCGTTGAAACGTCGGACAGCCGGCGTGAGACACTGCCGGCGGATCGCATCCTTGTCACTGTCGGCCGCCGCCCGCGAACGGCGGGCTCCGGCCTCGAAGAACTCGATCTCGACCGCGCCGGTCCGTATCTGAGGATCGACGATCAATGCCGCACCTCGATGCGCGGCATCTATGCGATCGGCGACGTGACCGGCGAGCCGATGCTGGCGCATCGGGCGATGGCGCAAGGGGAGATGGTGGCAGAAATTATTGCAGGCAAGAAGCGGGGCTGGGACAAAAGATGCATTCCCGCCATCTGCTTTACCGATCCTGAGATCGTCAGCGTCGGCCTGTCGCCGGCGGAGGCGCGCGCGCAAGGATATGAGATCCGCACCGCCCAATTTCCGTTCAGCGCCAACGGGCGGGCGATGACGATGGTCTCTGAGGAAGGTTTCGTGCGCGTGGTGGCCCGCGCCGACACCAATCTCGTCCTCGGCCTGCAGGCGGTGGGAGCCGGAGTCTCCGAGCTTTCGGCAGCTTTTGCGCTGGCGATCGAGATGGGAGCACGCCTGGAAGACATCGCCGGCACCATCCACGCCCATCCGACCCGCAGCGAAGCGTTCATGGAGGCAGCGCTGAAAGCGTTGGGAAACGCTTTGCACATCTGAGCCGAATGGACCCGGATCACGCATGACGTCTGCCGGTTCGGATCCCATCAACGGAGACCGGAATAAGGCCGTGCCGATGCCGAAAAGCTTTGCCCACAAGGGCAAGAGCCCGACCTGTCGCAATAGGATCAGCGTCACACGGACATTGATCGACAGGCCGACTACCCCCTGAAGCGCTGACTTCGTCATCGCGTAGGCGGCAACCCCCGGATATGACATAGATCGCCGTTCGTGGAGCCGATTGACAAACTTAGTCCAGCTAACCTACTCGCACCATGGAGGCTCGAATGGCTACGATGAACGTATCTCTTCCGGACCCGATGAAAGATTGGGTTGAGGCACAAGCAAAGAGCGGGCGATATTCCAATGCCAGTGACTATGTGCGCGACCTGATCCGGAGGGACCAAATTCACGGTGACAAGGTTGCCGCCATGCAACGGTTCGTTGATGACGGTTTTAAAAGCGGTAGTGGCAGCCGCTCAAAGGACGAACTCTTTGCCGCGGCAGTGGCACGTGCAGAAACAACGCGCGACAGTAGATAATGCGCTTTGACCTTTTAGTCGAAGCGGAAGAGGACATCATTGCGATTGCCGAACAAGGAGTGCGCATGTTCGGAGCCGCACAGGCTAGGCAGTATCATGACGAGTCGTTTACCGTGCTTGATCTGATTGCGGCCAATCCGCGAATGGCGCGTGAGCGAGAAGAGATTTCGCCGCCAGTCAGAGTTCATCCGTTCAAAGCCCATCTCATTGTCTACCGCATCGAGGAGCACGGAACTATATTCGTGATCCGAATACGCCATGGACATGAAGACTGGGCCAGCGATCCCGCTTAGGCCTGGCTGAGTGAATGAACAAGCACAGTTGCATGGGGCAATAGGCCCCGGGAATATCGTCAGCAAAGCCTGTTAAGAGAACGCCGAGCGATCCCGAAGGACGGCTGAAACCCACGCGACAATCGCCGCGGGTGCATGTGATCCCTGGCTACGCCCTCCGGAGTCTCACTCACGCAACCACGGCCGACTGTTTCTCTGGGGCGTGGCCTCATTTTGGCCGACACAGAAGCTGGATCAATCACCAACGTCAGTGCCGTTCGATCACTTCGGCTTAATGGCCATTAGATTGCCCAACTCCATCGGGAAGGGGAATAAAATCGTCGAAGTCTTCTCGCTGGCGATGACGTTCAAAGTGCTCAAGTAACGAAGTTGCATCGCCTCCGGCTGTTTGGCCAGAATTTCCGCCGCTTCCAGTAGCTTCGCTGCAGCTTGCTGTTCGCCCTCGGCATTGATAACCTTTGCGCGGCGTTCGCGTTCAGCTTCCGCTTGGCGAGCAATCGCGCGTATCATCGACTCGTTGATGTCCACATGTTTGATCTCGACAGTGGCTACTTTAATTCCCCAAGCGTCCGTCTGAGAGTCAAGGATTTCCTGAATATCGGAGTTGAGCCTGTCACGTTCTGCCAGCATTTCATCGAGGTCATGCTTGCCGAGCACGGAGCGCAACGTCGTCTGAGCAAGCTGGCTTGTTGCCATCATGAAATCCTCGACCTGTATCGTCGACTTCTCGGGGTCAATGACCCTGAAGTAGATCACCGCGCTGACACGAACCGAGACATTGTCATGTGAGATGACGTCCTGGCTAGGGACATCGAGTACGCGCGTGCGCAAGTCGACCCGGATCATCTGCTGGACATAGGGGATGAGCAGAATCAAGCCGGGTCCTTTGACTCCGGTAAAGCGGCCAAGTGTGAACACGACGCCGCGTTCATATTCCCTCAGGATCTTAACCGCGGATGCGAGGATGGCGACCGCAATGACAGTGGCCACCAAATAGAAGACAAGATCTGCAAACATATCCATGACTTCTCCTCCTGCGTCCTTGAGCGCCGCTAGGTGTTCTCAGGGCGGCTGGCGACCTCGAGCGCCAGCCCATTGCGGCCCGTCACCCTGACAGGGTCACCAGCAACAAGCGGTTCGGCGGAAACCGCCTTCCAGCGTTCGCCATGCGCGATGACGTACCCCGTGAGCCCCGTCCAGCTCTCAACTTTTCCGGAAATGCCAATCATCTCCTCTGCACCGGTGGCTACCTGGCGCATTCGCGAGGTGAATGCCAGGCGGGCAACGACAAGGCTAAAGGCAAGAGTCGCAAATGCAATTGCTCCCAGTAAGGGGCGCGACACTTGCAGGCCGGGTATGTCGGTATCAAACAAGATGGTGGCTCCGAGGATCACGGCTACCCCGCCGCCGATGCCCAAAGCGCCGAAACTTGGCGAATGCGCCTCAGCCACAGTCAATCCCACGCCGAGGAAAATAAGCCCAAGGGCGGCAAAACTTACCGGCAGCAATGCCAGGGCATAGAGACCAAGGAGGAGGCAGATGCCGCCGATCGTGCCAGGAAGCATTGTCCCGGGTGCAAGAAATTCGAAGATCAGGCCATAGATACCGACCATCATCAGGATGATTGCGATGTTCGGATCGGTAATGACGGAAAGCAGGCGCGTTCGCCAGTCAGGCTCGAATTCCTGCACGGCCAAACCGGCGGTATCGAGCCGGACCTCCGTTTGACCGACCCGCACCATGCGGCCCTGTGCCTTTGCAAGGAGATCGTTGACATCAACTGCCGTGAAATCGATGGCATGTTCGCGCACTGCCGCTGTGGATGAAAGGCTTGCAGCTTCGCGGACAGCAAGCTCTGCCCAGTCGGCGTTGCGATTGCGCAATTCCGCCAGTCCACGGATGTAAGCGACTGCGTCGTTAACGGCTTTTGCTTCGTGGGCATTGCCTGGAGCTACCGGCTGCTTGCCACCAGGTTCGCTCGGCTTCTTTTCGGGTTCCTCATCACCGCCAAAAGGCTTCACGCCGAGCGCGATTGGTGTCGCCGCACCCAAATTGGTGCCAGGGGCCATCACCGCAATGTGGCTTGCGTAGAGAATATAGGTGCCGGCGCTGGCAGCCCGTGCCCCGCTTGGCGCGACGAAACTCGCGACAGGCACCGGCGAGGCAAGGATCGCGCGGATGATTTCCCGCATGGAGGTGTCAAGGCCGCCTGGTGTATCCATTTGCAGGACGATCAAGATCGCTTCACGTTCGCCAGCACGCTGAATGCCTCGAACCACGTAGTCAGCTATAGCAGGCCCAATGGCGCCATTCACCTTGAGGACGACAGACGCGCGGTCAGACGCCGACGGTACGCCGAAGCCCCAAGCTGAAAGCAGCAAAAACAACAAAGTGAAGATTGGCGGTTGCCATCGCCAACACCTCAATCCCCGCGTGCCAATCGGCGGAACGTACGTAGTATTTAATGTATGTCGGAAATTACAAAGTAAAAGACGAAGGCGTCAAAGGCTTAATGTTCAAGCCGTCTTACGCGCTCGTAAAGGCGAAGTTGGCTAAGCGCGTTACACGGATGCGAGCCGCGTGGCCCATGTTTTTTTGAAGGTCGCTCGCGGCCAGCGTCTTACGACCAAACTAATGTCGGCCGCTTCAATATTTGGCAATCAGATCGTGCCATTCTATCGTCAGCGGTTAGTTCTTCCGCTTCTACGACCCATGAAGGGTTTCACTCCGCGTCATCAAGCGCTGCGAGGAGCTCACGGTCGCATGTCCCTTTCAGAAGATAAGAGATTGAATCTCCTTCACCAGGCCAGCATTCTCGATACGCCGCCGACGGAAGAGTTCGATGCAATCGTGCGGCTGGCTTGCAGCGTCTTCGACATGCCGATGGCGATGGTTTCGTTCGTCGACGGGGATCGGCAGTGGTTCAAGGCCGAGCACGGTCTCTTTTTGAAAGAAGCGCCACGCGAGCATTCCTTCTGCAGCCATATCGTACAAACCAACTCACCGCTCGTCGTCGAAAAGGCCGACAAGGATTCTCGCTTTTCCGGAAATATCTTCGTCAGAGAGCGTTCGGTTCGGTTCTATGCGGGAGTGCCGCTTTCGGAAGGGGAGACCTGCTACGGCAGCTTCTGCGTCCTCGACACGAAGAGCCGCCGCTTCGGCGATCGGGATCTCGAACAGCTCCGCAGTTTGGCAAGCGTCGTCGTCGGCCTTATCCGGGAACATCGTCAGCAAAGCCTGTTGAGAGAACAGCAACGCGAATTGGAATTGAAGCAGGCCCGCTTCGAGCAGACCGAACGCTCTGCCAAGGTCGGCGGCTTCGAGATGGATCTCGAGACCGGCACGATCATTTGGTCGGACCAGATTTACCGCACCGTCGGATTGCCGGTCGGCAAACGCATGACCTCGGAGGAGGTGATCGGCTGTTATGCTCCCGAAGAGCGCGAAAGCGTCAGACGCAGGATCCGCGATGTCCTCGATGGTTCAGCGGCCGGCATCGACAGGGAATATCGCATCATGACGCCAGACGGGGAGGAACGCTGGGTTCGCGTGGTCAGCGATATCGAGCGCTTAAGCGGCAAGCCCAGTCGTCTGTTCGGCATTGTTCAGGATGTTTCCGAAAAAGTGCGTTACGAGCAACGTCTGCTCCAGGCCGCCAACGCCGATCCTTTGACCGGACTTGCCAACCGGGCAGCCTTCAATGCTCATATGGAGCGGCTCACAGCGGCCGACGCTCCTTCCATCGGCTTATTGCTGATCGACGTCGATCGCCTGAAGCAAGTGAACGATATCCTCGGCCATGCGACAGGTGACCTGCTGCTGAAAGGCGTGGCCTCACGTCTGGATGAACGCTTGGGAAAGCGAGGAAAGGTCTTTCGTCTCGGCGGCGATGAGTTCTCCGTCATTCTGGACGCGCCCGCTAGCGTACGCCGCATGGGTTCGCTCGCGCGCCACCTGATCGAATACATCGGTCGCCCTCTGGAGGTTGCGGGATCGACGATAAATCCGGCGATAACCGTGGGTGGGGCGATTTCGGAGGGCGAGATGGATGCCGCAACGCTTTCGCAAAACGCGGACTTCGCTCTCTATCATGCCAAAGAAACGCGGCGCGGCAGCTATATACACTACGAGCCCAGCCTGCGTTCGAGGATAGCGCGTCGCATTCAAATCGTCCGGGAGGTGGAGTCGGCTCTTACCGAACATCGGATGGTGCCGCACTATCAGCCGATCGTTGCCTGTGCCGACGGTCAGGTACGGGCGTTCGAAGCGCTGGTGCGAATGCGGCGTTCGGATGGTTCAATCGTGTCGGCGGCGCAATTTCACGAGGCGTTCACAGACCCGAGCGTTGCCTATCACATTACGACCCGCATGCTCGAGCAGGTCGCGTCCGACATTCGAGGCTGGACCGACCGCGGGCTGGAATTCGGGCGGGTCAGCCTCAACATAAGCGCCTCCGATTTCATGAGGGGCGACTTGGAAACCCGGATCGTTGCCGCCTTTGCGTCAAGAGGTATTCCGCTGGATAAACTTATGCTGGAGGTGACGGAAACGGTCTTCCTGCAGGGCCTGGAAGATGCCGTTGCAACAACCCTGCAACGTCTGCGCAGGAAAGGCCTGACAGTGGCGCTCGATGACTTCGGGACAGGTTATGCATCGCTGACGCATCTGCGAAGTCTGCCGGTCGACATCATCAAAATCGACAAGAGCTTTATTGACACCATGCTCGTGGATGAATCGAGCCTCGCAATCGTCGAACTGGTGCTCAATCTGGCACGGAAACTCGATATGAAGGTCACGGCGGAAGGCGTAGAGAGCCATCGGCAGGCGATGTGTTTGCTGGAAATGGGCTGCACCACGCTGCAGGGCTATTTGTTCGGCAAACCCATGGGCCGCGAACGTGTTGGCGAATACCTGTGCATGCCGAAAACCGGCGTGACGGAAAACGCCGACCGACCGCAGGAGGAACTGCGTCGTCTCCTCGGATAGCAGGGGGCGAGGTGCGCCGCTGTCGGCCGCTGCGACAAGGCTCAGGCGGCGGCCGTGGAAAGATCCGGATCGGCGTGATGGCAGGCAGTCAGCAGTCCGGGCGCAGCCGTCCTGTTCGTCAAGGCCGGCTCCTGTTCGGCGCAGATCGATGTCGCCTTCCAGCAACGCGTTCGAAAACGGCATCCCCTCGGCGGATCGACGGGGCTCGGCAAATCAGTCCGGTTGTTTGATCTCTATAGGGCTTTTCATGATGATTTCATGATGCGGAAACGGAATAGAGATGCCAGCTTTCTTGAAGGCGTCCCACAGCGCCATGAGGACTTGCCCGCGAACATTTGTAAGCCCGTTCGCTGGATCCGAGATCCAGAAGCGGAGCCGAAAGTCGAGCGACGAAGCGCCAAAGGCGGTCAGCCAGCAGACGGGTGGCTTATATTCGTTTGCGACCCGGGGCACGGTCGATGCTGTCGCAATGGCAATCTTGACGACCTGATGCGGATCGCTGTTATAGGACGTCCCGAAGTCAACGTCGATCCGTACATAATCACTGGAAAACGACCAGTTGACGACCTGCTGCGATATGAAGTCTTCATTTGGAATGAGGTACTCCTTGCCATCGCGGGTGATGACGGAAACAAACCGCGAGCGCAGGTCACGGATCGACCCGAACGTATCGCCAAGGGTGATCGTGTCACCCGGCTTGATTGACTTGTCGATCAAGATGATTATGCCGGAGATGAAGTTCGAGACCACTTTTTGAAGGCCGAAGCCGATTCCGACGCCGACTGCGCCTGAGAAAATGGTCAGCGCGGTAAGGTCGACCCCGGTCGCCGACAAAGCGATGGCTCCAGCGATTATGATCAGGCTGATCTTGATGCATTTGCTGATCAACACCTTGATGGAAGGCGATAAGTCGGCCGAGCGCTGAATCCAGTGGGAAAGCATGTTGCCGATGAGGACGGCCATCCAGATCAAGGCGATCGCCAGCACGAGGGCTTTGAGCACAAGTAGAAGCGACAGTCTCACCGCACCCAAATTAACCGCGAGTCCGTCGAGGGCAGATAGAACCGGGCCGTCAAGACCAACTGCATAAAGAGCGATGTAGCTCCAGCTGCCGATCGCGACGGCGCGTGACAGGGTTGGGTTGCGGATGATCTTGGTCAGGACGGAGATGACGAACCATGCCGCTGCCAGCGTCAGAGCCGTGGACACAAGCCAGCGTTGTGAGGGCCACGCGCTCTTGCTCAGCACAACGTTGGCGAGCCATAACCAAGCGACAAGGAAAAGCCACATCATCCGGCGCATAGGAGCAATGATGACCCGAAGCAGGTCTGGATTACCCTTGATCTGGCGCGCCTTTGCCTCCATCGCAGGCTCTGTGCGTGACGCAAGTAAGGAGGCAAAACCCAAGCCCGCCACGATGATCGCAAGCTGAAAGAACGTCCATTCGTTCAGAATGAATGTCGTTAGCCACTGCTCGGCGATCTCGGTCATCTGACTGATATTCATGATGATGATCCGACGAATGTCAGCTAGAGAAAGCTAGCGCACGAGTTTAGTTCATTTGGAAGAAACAAGCATCAGCATTCCATTTCGTCGTGCTAAAACAACTCGATGAAACGTGCTCGCGGGTATCGATCAGCTTGCGCGCCTGCGCAGCCATGCGCACGATGAGCTGAAGACGGAGCGTCATGAAGCCTACTAAAAAACGCGGCAAGTCGCGACCAGATAAGTCTCAGCCATTGCTGCGGCAGCTCGCCGCAGTTCCTGCGAAGCTGTTCGCTGGCGCGTTCCGCCAACAGTACGGCGCCATCTGCTTCCGCTATTGCAATGGCGGGCCGAAGATCGAAATTCTCGTGATCACATCGCGCGAGAGCGCGCGCTGGGTCATACCGAAGGGCTGGCCGATGAAAGGGAAGAAGCCTTTCGAAGCGGCACTGATCGAAGCCTGGGAGGAAGCAGGCGTGCGCGGGGCGGTGAGAAGGAAACCTGTCGGCCGCTATACCTATCTGAAGGAATTCGACGACGGCGATGTGGCCCCATGTATCGTCGACCTGTTTCAGATCGAAGTCACCGAGATCGGAAACGACTTCAAGGAGCAAGGCCAGCGTATTCTCGAATGGGTCAGCCCTGATGAGGCGGCGCGACGTGTTCGGGAAGTCGAACTCAAGTCGCTGCTCGTCGAATTTGAACCGCGGGGTCAGAAGAAGTCTGACCACGGCTGATAGGATTGTGGGGCTCCTCGTTCCGGTTACCGTTCGTGGCGGGCTCGGAAGGCAAGTTGACTCTCAATTGCCTTCGCGTCGACGGGCGTGATCATTATCTCTCGAACGGCTCGCCGAGCGAGGCAACGCCATTGAGCTTGAGCAGGCGGCGATCCGCCGAAATGATACCGAGCACAATGATCGTCACCAGATAGGGCAGGCATGCGAGCAGCTGCGAGGGAACGTCGAGCCCGGTCGCCTGGGCGGCAAGTCCCATCAGCGACACAGCGCCGAACAGACATGCCCCGAGAAAAATGCGGCCGGTCAGCCAGGTTCCGAAGACGACGAGCGCAATTGCGATCCAGCCGCGGCCGGCAATCATCCCATCCGCCCAGAGCGGCGTGTAGATCGTCGCCGCATAGGCGCCGGCAAAGCCAGCCATGACGCCGCCGACAGCGGCTGCGGCGAAGCGGATTGCGACGACCGGGTAGCCGATAGCATGCGCCGCCTTCGGGTTTTCGCCGACGGCGCGGATGATCAAACCGACCTTGCTGTAGGCAAACATCGCCCAGATAGCGATGGTCACGGCCAGCGAAAGCCAGACGACGATATCCTGGGTAAACAGGCCGCCGATGACTGGAATATGGGAAAGACCGGGAATGGCGATCTTCGGCAGCGCCTTGACCGTCAGGCTCTCGTAGGTCTTGCCGAACAGTGCCGACAGGCCCTGTCCGAGAATCCCGATCGCAAGCCCGGTCGCGACCTGGTTTGCATTGAAGCCGAGGACGATTGCCGCAAAGATCAGGGCCAAAAGCGCGCCGCCGAGGCCGGCGGCGAGAAAAGCCAGAAAATGGCCGCCGCCATGATAGACGATGATGAAGGCGATGACGGCGCCGAATGCCATCAGCCCCTCGACGCCGAGATTGAGCACGCCGGCACGCTCGACGATAAGTTCTCCCAGCGCTGCGAGGAGGAAAGGTGTCGCAGCAGCCAGCATTCCGGCCAGAACGAACTCGACGGCGTTCATGCCGGGCTCCTGCTCGCTGCGGGCGGCCAGACAAGACGGTGGCGCACGAAGGCGATGGCCACCAGGTAGGCAAGGAGCAGGCTGCCCTGGAAAACCCGGACGGCCGCGACCGGCAGATTGGCGGAGACCATGGCGTTGTCGCCGCCGATGTAGAGCGCCGCCATGACGATTGCAGAAACGACGATGCCGATCGGGTGCAGGCCGCCGAGATAGGCGACGATAATTGCCGCATATCCGTATCCGGTTGAGATCGAGCGCTGCAGCTGACCGAGCGGGCCGGCGACTTCGGCGGCACCGGCAAGACCGGCTGCGGCTCCACCGATCAGCAGGGAAAGCCAGATTGCCCAGCTTTCCCGGAAACCGGCATAGCTCGCCGCGCGCGGCGCCAGTCCGCCGACCTGCAATTTATAGCCGATGAAGCTCTTCTGCATGAAGACCCATGCGGCGATCGACAGGAGAACGGCGAGGACGAGCGCGACATTGACGCGCGTTCCCTCGATCAGGATCGGCACCATCGCGTCATATTGGAACATGACGGACTGCGGGAAATTGAAGCCGTTCGGATCCTTCCAGGGACCGAGCAGCAGATAATTGAGGAGTTGCACGGCCACGAAACTCAGCATCAGCGAAACCAGAATTTCGTTGGCATTGAGTCGGACGCGCCAGAAGGCGGTGAGGGACGCCCAGAATGCCCCGCCCATCATGCCGAGCAGCAGCATCGCCGGCCAGATCCATTGGCCGGTTGCGTCGGGCCACCAGATCGGAATGGCGGAGGCGAAGATCGCACCGAGCACGAATTGTCCTTCGGCTCCGATGTTGAACACCTTGGCGCGAAAGCCGATCGCAAGCCCCTGCGCGATGAGGAGCAGGGGGGCGGTCTTCAACAGCACTTCGGAGAAGGATGCCCATGAGAAAAAGGGCTCAATCAGCATTGCATAGACGACCGCAGCCGGATCGCGCCCCATAGCGACGTAAAGTCCGAGATTGAGAATGATGGTGACGATGAGGGCGATGGGCGGCGCCAGAAGGGTGGCGGCAAGCGACGCCCGCTCCCGACGGACCAGAATGGGCAGGGCGGCAAGGAAAGGTCTGCTCATGCGGTGGCTTTCTCGCGCTGCGGCTGGGCTCCGATCATGTATCGGCCAATCTCTTCCGGGTTGGTGTCACGCGTGACCAGCGGCGCACTCAGCGTCCCGTGATGCAGGACCTGGATAAAATCGCTCAATTCGAACAGTTCCTCGAGTTCCTCGGAAATGACGAGGATCGCCACGCCCTCGTTGCGAAGGCGCATCAGCCGCTTGCGGATCGCCGCGGCCGCACCGATATCGACGCCCCAGGTCGGCTGGGCGAGGAAAAGAAGCTTGGGCGCCAGCATGATTTCTCGTCCGACAATGAATTTCTGCAGGTTGCCGCCGGAAAGCGACCCGGCCTCTGCCCCTGGGCCGCGCGTGCGCACGTCGAAGTCCCGGATGCAATCACTGGTGAAGGCCTTCGCCTTGACCTTGTCGAGCAGGGCATGCTTCACAAGGTTCAGCGGGTGGGCGGTCAGCAGGCTATTATAGGTGAGCGACATCTCGGGAACCGCACCACGGCCGAGGCGGTCCTCGGGGACGAAGGCGAAACCGAGCCGCCGGCGGGCGGCAGAGTCAAGCGTACCGACATCCTCGCCCATCATGAAGATTTGGTCACGTTGATCCCGCGGCAATCGGGTTTCACCTGAAATCAGCGCCGCGAGTTCGCTTTGGCCATTTCCCGAAATGCCGGCAATGCCGAGGATTTCGCCGGCGCGCACGGCCAGGCTGACATTGGAAAGCTGCATGGCGAAGGGATCTGCCCGGTAATCGAGCCCGACGAGTTCCAAGCGCTTTTCACCTTCGACCGAAGGCAGCGCAGGCATCGGTTCCGGCATGTCGCGGCCGATCATCATGCGGGCAAGCTCGTGGGCATCATGCTCGCGGGGATCGACGTGGCCGGTCACCCGTCCGCCGCGCAGGATCGTCGCGCGATCGCAGAGCGACTGGATTTCTTCGAGCTTGTGAGAGATGAACAGGATGGACACGCCGCCATCCCGCAGGCGGCGCAATGTTTCGAACAGCTTTTCCACCGCCTGCGGCGGCAGCACGGAGGTCGGCTCGTCAAGGATCAGCAGTTTCGGATCGGTCATCAGGCAGCGAATGATTTCCACCCGCTGCCTTTCGCCGACGGAAAGCGAATGGACATGAGCGTGTGGATCGACTTCGAGGCTGAACTCATGCCCGAGCTTGCGAACGCGTTCCGCAAGCTCGCTCTTCTTGCCGGACACGATCAGGCGGATGTTCTCCACGACCGTCAGGCTCTCGAACAGCGAGAAATGCTGGAACACCATGCCGATGCCGGCGCGCCTTGCCTCTGCGGGAGAGGCAAGGCTGAGGGCCTTCCCGTTCCACGCGACGGTGCCGCTGTCCGGCTGCTCGACGCCGTAGATCAGCTTCATCAGCGTCGATTTGCCAGCCCCGTTCTCTCCGAGGATGGCATGGATGGAGCGGGCAGCGACGTCGAGATCGATCTGCTGATTGGCATCGACCGGGCCGTAGCTCTTGGTAATGCCGCGCAGCGACAGGAGCGGGCTCGGCATAGCTTACTTCGGCAAAGGCGTCGTGACACCCTTGACGTGCCAGTCCATTGCGACGATCTCTGCGTCTGTCGCCGTGGTCCCCGAAGGGACACCTTCGCTGCCATCAGCCTTGGTGAGGGGGCCGGTAAACGGCGAGAAGCTGCCATCGGCAATCTTGGCCTCGATTTCCTTGATCTTGGTCATCGTATCGGCCGGGATTGCAGGGTTCCAGTCGACGACCTGGACAACCTTTTCGGCTACACCGAGGAAGGCATTGGCGCCCTTGAAGGTGCCTGCAAGATGGGCGTCGACCGACGCCTTGAAGAAGGGCGACCAGTCGGTAGCGATGCAGCCCAGATAGGTCTTCTCGGCATATTTCTTCATCGACGAGTTGAGGTTGAATGCGTAAACCCCGGCTTCCTCGCAGGCCGAGATTACCGAGGGCGTATCCTGCGCATTCGAGAAGATCACGTCGCAGCCCTGCGAGATCAGCGCCTTGGCGGCTTCCTGCTCCTTGGCTGGATCGAACCAGGAGTTGACCCAGACGACAGACACTTCGATATCCGGCTTGACGGCCTGCGCGCCGAGCGTGAAGGCGTTGATGGAGGTGATCAGCTCGGGAATGGCAAAGGCCGACACCGAACCGAGTTTGCCGGTCTTGGAAACGGTCGCCGCCGCCATGCCGAGCAGGTAGGTTCCCTGAAAATATTTAGCGGCGAAGGGCGAGAAATTCGGTGCGACCTGGAAGCCTGAAGCATGTAGGACGCTCACCTTCGGATTGCGGCGGGCGATCTGCAGCGCGCCATTCTGATAGCCGAAGGAGCCGGCGATCAGGAAATGGTTTCCGTCGGCGACGGTCTTGTTCATGATGCGGTCGGCATCCGGACCTTCGGCGATGTTTTCGATGACCGTGACCTTCACCTTGTCACCATAGGCGGCCTTGATCGGGTCGATACCGGCGGCAAGCGCATGGCCCCAGCCGACGTCGCCGATAGGCGAGGGAACGACGAGCGCGATGCCGAGCGGTTCGTCGGCGGCAAGCGCCGAGCGGCCGGCAAAAGCGGTCGCGAGACCGGCAGCCGCCGCACTTTTCATCAGTGTTCTGCGGGTGAAATTGTTGGACATGTCAGTTCCCTCTTTTGGTTATTAGAATTCGACTGTCGCGAGCGCCGCTTCCGCGGCGGCGAAGAGCTGTGCCTCATCGAGCCCGACAAACTCGCCGGCCTGCCAGACGATGCGTCCGTTGATCATGGTCAGGTCGGTCGGCATGCCGATCCCCACCTTGGCAATCAGGCTTAACGGGTCGTGGCGGGTTCCGACATAATCCATCCGCCTCGTGTCGATCGCGAAGAGGTCGGCGGCCATGCCGGGAGCAAGCCGGCCGATATCGCTGCGGCCAAGCAGGCTTGCGCCGCCCGTGGTCGCATAGTTGAGGAAATCGACCGGCGCTGGAACCGGATGGGCGCGCGTCGCTGCCGTCAGGCACTGCAGCATATAGGCAGAGTGGATGCAGTGCATGAGGTTGGAATTGTCGTTCGAGGCTGCGCCATCGCAACCGAGGCCGATCCGCAGGCCGAAAGCCGCCATCGCCGGAATGTCCGTCACTTCGGCGCCCACCAGATAAACCGGTTCAGGGCAATGCGAGACACCCGTGCCGCTTGCCGCCATCTTGCGCAGTTCCTCGTGTGTCAACTCCCAGCAGTGAGCATAAAAGCTGTCAGGTCCGGCAAAGCCGAGTTCGGCGCAGTAGTCGACCGTACGCATTCCATGCCGCGCCGCGATGACGGTACTTTCGCCTTCACCGACATGCGTGTGCAGCCGGACGCCGCGATCACGGGCGAGCGCGACCGACTCGACGAAGGTTTCACGGTAGCAATTTACGGGCTGACAAGGGGCAACGACCACCTGCCGCATGCTGAAGGCGCCGGCATCGTGGTAACTGTCGATCAACCGGGCGCAATCGGCGATGAACTCGTCCGTCGTTTCCAGCATCGCGTCCGGGATCGTCGAACCCTCGGACTTCGGCAGCGTGTTGCCGCCGCGTCCCGCGTGGAAACGCATGCCGAGAAGATCGGCTGCCTCGAACTGGCGATCGATCAGACGCTTTCCTGCGTGCCGGGGGAAGCAATATTGGTGGTCGAAAGCCGTGGTGCAGCCATGCTTGATCATCTCGGCCATGGCGGTGACCGACGAATGATAGAAGCAATCCTCGTTCAGCCGTGAGAAGATCGGATAGATCCGGTCGAGCCATTCGATGACCGAGAGCTTCGTCCAGTCGAGATCGGCCCGATTGCGCACGAAGCATTGGAAGAAATGGTGATGGGTGTTGACGAGACCCGGATAGACAAACCAGCCGGACGCATCCTGGATGATCGTGTCGTCAGGCAGGGCCTGTTGCGACAGGTTCGTCCCGATCGCCTGGACCGCCGGACCCCTGGTCAGCAGATCCGCATTGCGGCGCACGGCCGGCCCATTGCCTTCGTCGACGACAATAGCCGCGCAGTTCTTCAGCAGGTAGCCCGCCATCTCACGTCTCCTCGTTGGCGGGATGAGGGTCGGGCTTCAACTCATGGAGCCGGTGGATGCCGGGCATTTCGATAAAACCTTCAAGGCTGCGGATGGCGCGCAGCCAAAGCCGGATGTTCGGATAGGGATCGAGCGAGATTCCGCCATCGGGCGCCAGTGCGACATAGGGGAAGCAGGCGATGTCGGCGATTGTTGCGCGGTTGGATGCCAGGAACCGCATGTCGCGGAGCCGCTGCTCAAAGAGCCCGGCTTCGAGTTCGCGCAGCGCCGCGATCCCCTGTGCCTGCAGGGTCTCGATATTGCCGGGGCGCAGAAGCATCTGATGCAGCCGTGCCGCGCCGAGATTTGTCGTCAGCCGATGCGAAAATGAGAGCCATTGTTGCACGCGCGCCGTCTCCTCGGGCGCGGTCAGACCCAGCCAATCAGGCCCGCTCCGGGCGGCGAGAAAGGCGAGCATGGCCGAAGATTCGCTCAGCACCAGATCGCCATCCACGAGGATCGGGATCGAACCTGCCGGATTGAGGGCCAGAAGCTCAGGACCACGATGTTCTAGGCCCGGATGGAAATCGACCGGCCGGATATCCAGCTTGACGCCGAGGATCGCGGCCATCAGGCGGATCTTGTAACAGCTCGGCGATAGGATGTAGTCGTAGAGCTTCATTGTGCGACCAGCTGTGCGCCATAGAGATAGTTGTGGCGCTTCAGCCAGCGCCGGTAAGCGATCGATGTCAGGTCGGCCCTTGTCGGAATTTCCATGCCGGGATCGAGCGGCAGAAGCGCCGGGATCTGGTTTTCGAGGATCGACCGATCCTGCAGGAAAATCATTTGCTGAAAATGGATGAGGTCCGTCATTGGCGTCACGTCGTCGAAGAGGGCCATCCACGGCCACACGTCGCAAAGGTCTTCCGCAAGCGGCTGGACGAAGAGGGTTATGACATCCCATTCCGCGGGGCGGGGAGGGCAAGTCTTGTAAAGCACCGAGCAGGTCGGGGCCGGCACGCGGTACATATATTCGGTGGTTATTCCGCCGGTCGCCGACTTTGCAGCCTGCGGCTGGTAGAACTTCACCTGTGTCGCCCAGACTTCATCCTCCTCCTCGCGGATCTCGACTTTATAATTTTCGACTTCCGTATGCGGCTCGGCGCCGAGAATATCGGTATGGACGAAGGGAAAATGCGCGATATCGAGGAAGTTCTCGACTGCTCTCAAGGGGGAACAGCGCACCCGCACGACGCCGACATCGATGAAGCGGCGGCCCGGCTGATCCGCTTCGGGAATGGCAAAGATCTCCTTGGCGGGGGTGCCGAGAGAAGACCAGACATGACCATAGCGGACGCGAACGGGCAGGACACGTCCATCGCCCGACGTGACCCGCGCTGCGCCGTCAGCCGTGCGCATAACTTCTATGGGCTCGCCCATCAAAGCGGTTTTGCTTCCTGCCTCGGTGAGTCGGCTCAAGAGGCCAACCGGGTACCATTCGTCGAGCATCGCGCCGGCTTCTTTCATGCCGCATCCTTCTGGCGTGTCTCCACCCGGCGGCGTAGGGCTTCGGCAATGCGGGAGGCCGTAATTCGATCTATGACGCTGCGACCCTGTTCGACCAGGACGTGAATGAGCGTGCGCTCGATCTGCGCTGCCGGCAGCAGCCGGATCCACGGACAATCGGCGAGCTGGATCAGCCCGTCCGCATTTGCTTTTCCACCGGCCGCCGTTTCGATTGTCGCAATCTCGGCATTGAGCGTCAGCGATCGTACCGGAACGAGATCACCAAGGCGTGGCGGCGGCATTGCCGATTCGCCGACGGCCACCCAGACGATTCCATCTGATTCTTCGACTTGTTGGACAGCGACGCGGATCGTCTCCGGCGGTACGAGATCGGGATGGGCAGGGATGCGAACGCATCCTCCCGCCGGAGAATAGCTCCAGCCGTGATAGATACAGGAGAGCGCCTCGCCCCGTACGAAGCCGTGAGACAATCGCATGCCGCGATGCGGACAGCGATCCGACGAAGCTGATGCGCGCCCGGACTGACTGCGCCAGAGAGCGATCGATCCTGCCGGTGTCCAGGCCGGGATGACGGTCGCCGGCGGCAGATCGGCAGAAAGTGCGACAGGCGTCCAGGAGCCGGCCGTATTGGAAGGCATGACAGTTATTTCCTCAATCTTACCAGCGGCTTGGCACTGCCGATGTAGGGCGGGTCCCAAGGTTTGCAATTCTCAGTCTCAGAGGCTTGCATAGAAAATTCGCATTGGCAACAATGATCAAATAAAGGGCATCAGGTCAGATGCTGCTCGGACTTCGGTGTGGAGATGGGATCTACAATCCTGCGCTGAATCTGATCGACCCAGACATCGATCGGGCCAAGCGAACATCCCATTTCGAGCATGTCGATCAGTTCGACGGGCCCTGCGACCTCCAGTTCAACCCGGTCCGCGCCGGCGTGCAAAAAATTCTGGGAAAGGCCGAGCTTGTCGGCATGACGGCGAATCCACGGGATGAACGAGGCGGATTTGACCTCGCCAATGATCGTGATCCGTTCGCGTAACGCGCTCTGCCGTGATCGTGTCATCGAATTCTCTCATTGGTTCTACAATGACAGCATAGCGCTTCGCCGCCCTTGGGAAAGGGCCCATAATCGAAGGCTCTTGTTCGTTCAAACGATCGATGCCTCCAAAAAGCAATCCTGGCTGCTGTGCGGAGAAGGCGATCCCCTCGTCGCCTCCAGGTCGCCAAAGGCCGCATCTCAGAAAACGAGCTGCAGATTCTTCAGGTCGACCAGGTAATGTGGAAGGAGGTGGCGACCGACCTGGATGACACTTCAGCCGGAGACTTGCGCGCACGTCGCTCGCGGGCCTTACCTGAACACCCAGAGAAGGTTTATCAGGAAATTGAAGGTGAAGGCCGTGCCGATGCCGAAAAACTTTGCCCACATGGGCGAGAACCCGACCTGTTGCGCGAGGATCAGCGTCACACAGACATTGATGGACAGGCCGACGAGCGCGCCGATCAGAAACAGTGAAGCGCGCTTGCGGCTTATTGCCTGATTGAAGACATAGCGGCTGGTGACGCTGTAATTGACGGCGGCGGCGATCAGCCAGCTCGATGTCGCCGAAAGGATGAGAGGCACGCCGAGCACCAGCATGCAATGAAACATCGTGAGGTCGACGAATGCAGCCAGACCCCCGGTGAACACATAACGAATAGCCTTGGACAAGATCATCCGGACGTTACCTCTGCCGCAGCGCCTCGAAAACCGGATCCGAATAGGTTGAAAAGGTCAGCCAGTCCTCCCGCGGTACGTTGGAGCGAATAAGCGGCAGGACACCGGCGCGCCGCGCCGCAAGACCGTCTCGCTCCGGTCTGTCCCCTATCAGGACGGTTTGAGCCGGACCGACACCGGCACGCTGCATCAGCATCTGCAGCCCCCGCGGATGAGGTTTCTGGATGCCGACGCCGGGATCGCTTGCGGTCAGTATGTAATCGGCCGACAAGTTCATCCTCTGCAGCTTCTCGTCGGCAGGATAATCAGAATAGATCCCGACCGCCTTGTTCTGCCGTCTAAGACCGGCAAACAGCTCGACCAGCCCATCATACCGGCAGGATGCGAGATGGGCGAGCGGACGGCGGCCAATCCATTCGCTGACGATTGCCTCTATCCTTTCGGCGGGCTCGCCGGTTCGCGCGACGATACGCGCCATCAGGCTCGCTTCAAAATCGTCGATCTCCTCCTCGCCGATGGCTTCACGAAGGGAGCGGTAGGCGCGAAGCACCCGCAGATTGGTCAGGCTGCGCCGCGCGACCGTATAAGCGATCAATTCGCCCGCCATCCGAAGGCGCAGCCTTCTCTGGCTGTATAGCGTTCCGTCGACGTCAAAGACGACGAAACGGATACTGCCCCAGTCGATATCCTTCGCCATGATCATTGGATGGTGATGTAGTGCTGCTCGGTCAGGGTCACTAAAAGAGGAATGTCGACGAATGTCGTGAAGATGAAGGCCGCCACCAGGGCCATGACGATTGCGATCAGCCCTGGCTCGCGGAACAGCTTTTCCGGTTTCTGCGCCGTGGAGCCCGGTTTCGTGGCCATCACGAAGTAGGCGGTGAACAGGGCAACGACGAAGGGCAGGACGAGCATGTACTCGATGCGATACTTGACCAGGAAGACAGACAGGAAGGCAATCGAAAAGAGCGAATAGGCAATGCATGAGGCGGTCAGCGAGACCTGCGTATACTGCGCGAAACTCGCCCGGTAGCGCGACAGCAGTTCCTTGCCATGCGACGCGACGATCTCGTCATATTCCGACAAGCGCTTGGCCGCCATTAGGAACGCGCCTCCGAACCAATAAGCCAGGACGATCGATCCCGGCGGCAGGCTCGTTGGGTCGATCATCGACCAGCCGATCACCAGCCGGATCGGATTGTTGACCGATTCTGATATGACGTCGAGATAAGCCTTGTCCTTGCTTCTGATCGGGTCGAGATTGTAGAGGATTCCCTGAATCGCAAACAGACAGGCGACGCAGAAGAGCAGTTTGCTCGAGAGGATGGCGCAGCCGAGGCCGACGATAAGCAGCACCGTCCATTCGAACTGGACCAGCCTGCCGTTCATCGCGCTTTGCACGGCGGACCGCTGCGATTTCGTCGGGTGATGCCGGTCGAACTCGCGATCGAACCACTCGTTGATGCAGTAGTTTGCAGATGCGATGCAGAGCGCGGTCACAAGGCCAAGCACGACCGAAGACGTTAGGTCGTCGTTTCTGACCCCGCGTAGAAGATAGGCGAGGATGATGCCCGGAACGATGAAGACATGCTTCGTGCTGTGATCGAGTCGTGCAATGGCGATATAGTCGCGCAAGCCCGCTCGGCCTGATGCGGGGACGCTGCGGTCACTCGAGCCCGTGTTCATCCCGGACGCTCCCTGATCTTTAGTCGGTCTATTTCCGATCACCGTCCAGCAGAATACACGTCATAGGTTTCGAAATAATTCCCTGGGCCGAGCGCATGCTTCACCGCATGCCGGGTGGGAAAAGAGCGAGAAAAGAAGCGAGGCAAGGCCGCGGCGAAAGCGGCGGGCGAGTGGCCAACTGGACCGGCCAGTTTCTCAGCCTGTCGCTGAACCCTAAGTGGCGCTGGCCGCGCGCGTCGCGATGCTGCTATCCGCGTCCCGTCGCAGTATCTCTAAGTGCTCAGAGCAAACTATCCTGACGACTTCAAGAAGCAACGCTGTTTGCTTGGCCAGCCATGCCAATGCCTCGTCGCTGATCTCGAAATGCTTGGAATAGCGGGATTTCACGTATGCCTCGTTCAGCGTGTTGAACCAGGCACGCTCACGATGCTGATCACGAGGAAAGGCTTCGGCGAGGCGTCGGTCCTGCTCTTCGGCAAGTGAGCGGAGAAATTTGATGTTGTGCGACGGCGGGCCGTAATTGGTGAGCGTCAGCAGAACACAGGAGTAAGCCTGCTCTAAGGCTTGATGAAAGAGAAATGCAGCTCGCTTCTTGTAATGTTTGACGCGAGCATGCTCTGCCAACTCGAAAAACTCCTGCGCGGCCTCCAGTCGTTCCTGAAAATGTTCTTTTGCCACCCGAAGGCGATCGGCCGCCGAGAATGGCTTGGGCTCCGCAAGTGGCTCATCATCGAGTTCATAGAGAACGATGCCCTCCTTGCGAATGTCGGAGAAGAAGTATTGCCCTTCCTTCAGATAGTTGTTCACCTCTCGCCTGGAGTGGACAATGAAGCTCACCGGCGTTTCGATGCCTTGTCGTGGATCAGTCGGTCGGCGGCCTTGTGCCAGTACTCGGCAAACTCACAAAGCTTGCGGTTGTTGACAATGATGAGGAGATCGAAATCCGAACGATAACCCTTCATCGTGAAGGGCTCGTCCACCCAGCCCCCCTTGGCGTAGGAGCCGAACAGGATGATCTTCAGTATCCGGCCGCGCTTCTTGAATTCCGCCGTGCCGTCCTTCAGCGCATCCTCGAATTCCTCGTGGAGGATCTCCAGAACGCGGCCAATCTCGCGTTGTTTGCGAAGCGGAATATGATCGATGGACGACTTCATGCATTACCGATAGGCGAGCGAGCGTCCGCCGTCCACCTTCAGTTTTCATGGGGCGCGCGCCACGAGCCGCCTCGCTTGAATGATTGAAGATTAAACGGCAGAATCAAAAATAAAAATTGTTTTCAGATTTATAATTTGTCGATCTCTCGGGAATAACTAAAGCACCTGGTAAATTATGAGATAAATACGAATTTTTAATTCACTTCCGATAACAGGTACTTATCGAAAGCGAGACTTCGTCTTGACGGTAGCAGGCAGTGACGAACCGTAATTCGTCACTAGAGTTCGTTTAGTAAATCATTTACCATAATTTCAATGTCTTACGATCTTGCGAAATTGCCCCTCCAGAGCCTGTTACGGCCGATTTCCGACGCCGGCATTGCGCTCGCCCGTCTCGACGAGCGCATCGCTCGCTCACCGGTCGGCGCCGGGTTCCTCGAACGCATGCATTTCGCCGACGCCTGCGCCTCGCTGTGGATCGACGGCGAGCTGGTCCATCTAGAAGACCTCGTTCTCCACGACGCCACGAAAGATGTCCGCACCCCGACTCACGAACTGACCATTGCCCGCGACGTGTTGAAAACCCGCCGGCGCATGGCGGCGCAATCGCCTGGCTGGGCGCTGTCGGCGGAGGGGGTGCGTAGTCTAATAGGTCAGTCAGGGCCCGGGACCGAACATGTTGCCGGCACTATCGTGGAGCCGACCGACCCGGAGCCAGATGGCGGCGCGGCCGGAGAAGGGCAGGGGGAGGACAGCGATGATGAGGCCGGCCCGCTTGCGGACGAATTCGCCGCCATCGATGCCGTGCTGGCCCGATCGGAAGCGGCGATCGAACACGCAAAGACGCCCGGTCCCGCCACAAGCGCTCGGGCTCACGGAAAAGATCCGCTTGTCTATGATCTCGACTGGGACGAGGACGAGCGGCTGGAGGAATGGCGCGGCGTGCTGCGGCAGACGGAAAATTTGCCGGCGGTGTTGCGAGCGATCGTTGCCCTCGATGCCTGGAACGAACTTTCGGTCCTTCAGCACGCGCCGTGGCTCGGTCGGCTGTTTTGCGCCTCGATCCTGCGCCAGGCCGGCATCACCACCGCCCCGCACCTCGCCGCCGTCAATCTCGGCCTAAAGTCGATCACCGTCGATAGGCGCCGGCATCCCAATCGCGAGACCCGGCTGCTCGCCATCGTGCAGGGTCTGGTCGCGGCGGCCGAAATCGGGCTGAAGGAGCATGACCGGCTGGCCCTCGCGAAAACGATGATGGATCGGAAGCTGGAAGCACGCCGAACATCATCGAAGCTGCCGCAACTGGTCGAGCTCGTCATGGCAAAACCGTTGGTGTCGGCCGGCATGGTGGCGAACACCCTCGAGGTGACGCCGCAGGCTGCGCGGCGGATTGTTTTGGAGCTCGGCCTCAGAGAGATGACGGTATCCCTCCTTCGAGGACTGGCGTCCCTGTCGGTTGTTCTCTTGCTTGCCAGTCAGATTTTCGGCTTTGGTCTTAACTCCCACGCCTATCTGGCAGTCGACTTTTTCTTCTGCCTGAGCGGGTTCGTCCTGGCAAGCGGGTATGACGAAAAGCTCAGGTCGGGTGTTCTGCAGAGCAGGACGTTTTTGCTGAAGCGGGTGATACGGCTTTATCCCATGATCGTCGTTGGCGTCGCCCTCGGCGTTATTGCCTCGCAAGTTGCTTTGACACCAAGCATAGCTCTTGTCGATGTCTCGATCCTTGCTGTTGGCGCGTTATTCCTATTGCCCCTCGGACTTCTCGTCGGTCAGCATTCGCGATCAACAACCCGCTGTGGTCCCTCTGTTTCGAGATGGTCGCTAGTGTCGTTTACGGATCAGTCGCTCGTCGTCGGGTTCATTTTTGGCACGAGGCGGCGGTTTTGGCTTTGTTGACGGCAGTGCTTTTCCAAATTGTCATGATCGAAGGTAGCATCGGGCCGGTCGGATTTGCCAACTGGCAAGCGTACTTCGAAGGATTTGTCAGGGTCGGCTTTTCGTTCCTTGCTGGCGTCTTGATCTCCCGCTGGAGAATCCATCATCGAGTCGGTGCGGTTCGACCTCAGATCCCGCTTTTCGTCTTGATCGCCGAAGCGTGAGGCGCACACAGGCCAGCTTTGTCATGGCGAGGAAACTCGTGCCCAACTTCTCATACCGGGTCGCGATCCGTCGAAAACATTTGAGCTTACTAAAGAACCGCTCAATGAGATTTCGCTTTCTGTAAAGCCAAGGGCTGAAGACGACTGGCCTCTTCCGGTTGGATTTTGGCGGAATGTTCGCCCATGATCCTTTCATTCTGACCTCCGCGCGGAGCCAGTCGGCATCATAGGCTTTGTCTGCAAGAACCATATCACCTTGGGATAGATCAGTAAGCAGCTCTTTCGCCGCAGTTAGGTCGTGAGCGTGACCGGGTGTGATAGCAATCTTG